>CAYQLQ010000001.1:0-40051 GCA_964418495.1 Candidatus Woesearchaeota archaeon
AATGATTTTACAATTTCTGGTTGGACTTTAGCGTTGAATAATGGGAGTGTTGTAAATAATTTAGAAAATCTAACTATTGGTGCTGGAGGAATATTAACTCATCAGCCAAATTATGTTACAGACCAATATCATTTAGAATTTAATTTAACAAAGATGATAATACAAGAAGGGGGTGCAATTGATGTTAGTAAAATGGGGTATGGCGGGGGTTATGGGATAGGTAAAGGTGGGGCGTCTACTAATGGTGGGGGTGGCGCAGGGTATGGTGGAGTGGGCGGTGCAGGAAAAAGTGGTACTGCTGCAGGGGGAATAACTTACGGGAATATAACTTTCCCAGATGTTCTTGGGAGTGGTGGGGGACATGGAAATAGAATAGATTATAATGCACGAGGAGGTTCAGGAGGAGGATTTGTGAAGATAACTTCTGCAATTATTAATATTTCTGGGACAGTATCTTCTAATGGCGAGAACGGTCAGGGAGGGGGTAATTATGCTGGGGGCGGTGGTTCAGGTGGAAGTGTCTGGCTTGTTACAAATAGTGTTGTAGGCACAGGGAGTATTACTGCAAATGGGGGAGCCGGGGGTAATGCGGTTAGTGACGGTGGTGGAGGTGGAGGAGGAAGAATCCACATACAGGCAGGTGATTTTAGTTTCTTAGGAACCTTGACAAGTTTAGGTGGAGATGGTCCTGGCACTGCAACTGATGGTGAAAACGGAACAATTCTTACAGATGCTGACGGACCGACGGTTGCGATTGTGTATCCTGCAAATACAACTTATACTGCGAATGTTTCTGAATTGAATTATACTATTTCAGATGCAACAGGTTCAGACAGATGTTGGTATTCTGTTAATAGTGGGGATGTGAATTCGTCGACGGTGGCGGCAGGAACAAATTTTACAGATGTTGAATCGTCAGAAGGAAGCAACACATGGACACTTTATTGTAATGATACTTTAGGAAATGAGAATTCTACAAGTATGACTTTTGCAAGAGATACAATAAATCCACAAGTAGTAATTGAGAGCCCTTCATCAGGATGGCACAATGTGTCTATTCTGGATTATAATGTTTCAGTAGATGAAGCAGTAAGTTCCTGCGAGTGGATTGCTACTGGTATGGATACTCCTGAAACAATGAGTGAATTTAATTCAACTTATTATAATTACACTAAATCAGGATTATCAGATTCAGGGCAGGGAGGGTTAATATCTCTAACTTTTACATGTACAGATTTATTAGGAAATGTGAATGATACCGAAGTAGTTTCCTTTAGTATTGATACAACAAATCCGCAGATTGATTATGATACTGGAACAGAAGAGGATGGAGCAAAGACAGATGCAGATAGTATTTATGTAGCTGTAGAGGTAACAGAGGTAAATGAAGAATCAACTATCTTCACTTTATTTAATTCAACAGGGGAGGTAAATTCCACAATGTTTACTGATACTACAAGAAATATAAACTGGACGAGTTTGCCTGACGGGGATTATTATTACAACGTCACAGTTAATGATACAATGGGGCATGTAAATTACACCGCGACGCGAACGATCACTCTTTTATCCTCGTGCCTTGGTTTGAGTGGTTGTGCGGAAGACAGCAACTGTGTTGTTGATGCAGATTGTGTTCTTCATTCTGGATTGTGCACAGGCGGAATCTGCCAGTTTGCGAATTTCACTATAAACGCATCTATGTATAGTTTGTATGATTCTGTTGACGGAAGAAATTTAGTCATGAATATCTCGGATAAAATTTTGTTTTTAACTGGAAATAAGATTGAGTTTTCTGGGAAGAACGGGACGCAAGGCGGAGACGCGGGAATTTTGAACATCACAACGCAGGCGGGGAAATTATTCAACACAACTTCGGGAGTGATTGTGGGGCGGGGGGGATACTCAAGTGCGGGTGGAAACGTTGGAGGAAATGGAGGAATTTTCCAGATGAATTATTGGGGGAAGATTCGGAACTTTACAGATAGTAGTTCAATAACTGTAACAGCAGGAGATTCTTTGGATAGTGGTTATGGGGCAAACGGAACAATTGTAATGAACCGTGATACAACGACGACGCCGAGGGATGTGGATGTGACGGATAATGGAATTGTGAATGGTGGAGACCTTATCCAGATTAGGAATAATTATAATAAACAGTTAGGAGATGTTGGTTATAGTGTTAATTATGATATTAATGCGGATAGCAACTTGAATATTAAGGATATTTATAAGATTGGTTTCGAGTATCTAACCAGATAAGCAAAACAATAAAGCTTATAAATCTGGTTTTTGAGTTAGGAGGATGGGAAGAATAACAAGTGGGCTGAAAACCCTTGCAGGAATTTTAGGAATGGTTGGAGCATCATATGCTTCTGGGGCACATATTGCCATTGGCGCAGATAATGGGCAATTTAAGTCTGGACAAGTGCATAGTTTGTGGGTAGGTGCGGAGAATACTGGTCTAGAAAATCAACCCACCGATGGACTTGATTGGAGAGTAACTGTGCCAAGTTATATTGAAGTTTTAAGTATATCAAGACCAGAGTCAGATATGGACTTTTTTCAAGGGCCCATGTTTTTTGAAATTTTACAGTTGCCTCCAAAGGGTTGTGGGAGAATTGTAAGAGACTATGGTGCAGGACCTGTAAATTCTGGACCAAATCTAAAGCCGGTGGCTATGTATACTTTTAGAATTAATCCAGATGTTCCAGAAGAGGATCTTCCAGTGAATGGGAGTTTTAATTTATCAGATACTAATTTTTGGAGTCCTGATGGGAATGAACAGCCGCATACGTCTTCTGGTTTTGATTTTACTACAGGCACCCTTGAGAATCGCGTGACTTTTTATAGTATTCCTAGCACAGGAGTTTGGGAGGAGGGGGTTGTGAATACTTTTGGAGTTTATATTAATTCAAGGGAAATGCCTCTTACTAAGATTGGTGAGGTTGGTTGGAGCTTGAAGGTTCCTGATGGAATTAATATTATTGAGGGGATGATTCCAGCAACAGAGGAAGATTTTTTTGGGGGATATGATATGGGGGTGAATACTGTGGGTTCCTTTGTGGATCCCTTAGGTTATCTCGGAGGTAATCAGAGGAGTGTTTCAGGTTTAGAAGGACCTTCGGATTCATTTAAACTAATTGGAAATTATTCTGCGTTTGCAGATGAAACTTTTACAGGGAGGGGCACTTTTGGTTTTGATAAAGATTCTTGTTGGGTTAGTGATATTGGCGGGCAAGAACTTCCTGTTCATTTTGCTAGTTTAGGATTTCAATCTTCAAATTATGTTCCAGAACCTTCGACACTTTTGGGCTTAGGAATTGGTGCCGGAGGATTAGCGGTTAAACTTTTGCATTCTGGAAATGTTCCGGAGAATCATTCTGAAACAATTGGTTCGCGAAATTGCCGGCGTGCTTATTCAGAGAGTTCTGTTACTTGTTAAACAATAACATTTAAAATATAGTTTTTGTTAGTTAGTTTATGAATAAAAGAGGGTTAGTTGTTTTTGTTTTGTTAGCGGTGGTGCTTGTTGGATTTGCTTCGGCAGCGACGAGCGTTAGCATGACGACGGTTAGTTCTACGAAAAAGACAGTTAATATTGCAAGTGCTGTGAATCTTTATGCGTATGAAGTTGCGTTTGATTATACTTCTTCAATAAGTTCTGTTGACGACGCGAATTTTTTAGGTTCTGATTTTGCGAGCACGACTTCGAGTAGTAATGAAAAAACAAATATTCTTTATGTTTATAGTTCGCGGTTGGACAGTGCGCAACAGGGAATTAGCGGAAGCGGGCAGTTGTTTGATGTTACTCACGATGGAACTCTTTCGTTGAGATATGCGATGTTTGTTACAAATGATTCTACAGAGACGTTAGTGCTTTACAATGTAAGTTCTGTAACTTGTGGGGATGGGACTTGTGAAGGGACAGAGACTTGTGCTAATTGTCCTTCTGATTGTGGGCAGTGCGCGAGCGGGGGGTCAACTGGTGGAGGAGGGGGAGGAAGCGCGCCACCTTCGTTAGACACCCTTACTTCAAGTCCGTCGTCGTTTAATCTTGCAGGAACTTTCGGACTTTCTGCTCCGGGGAAAATTTCTCTTACTAACACAGGGGATGTTGCGCTTTCAGTAACTCCAAAACTTTCAGGGCTTTTGGGAATTGTTAACTTTAAAAAATCTTTAGTTAATATTGCGCCAGGGGCGACGGAGATTTTGGAGTTTGATATTGTCTCGTCTTCAGAGCCGGGAATTTATACTGGGAAATTAATTTTTTCTGCGAATAATAAAAATCTTGAAGTTCCTTTTGCGCTGAATGTTCGTTCGGAATTGAGTTTGTTTGACGTTTCAGTTGACCTTGCTGACGAGTTTAAACATGTTTCTTCTGGGGATAAAATAACGTCGCAGATAACTCTTCTTCAGGCAGGACTTCAGGAAAAAATGGACGTGACCTTGAATTATGTTGTTAAGGATTTCGACGGAAATGTTCATCTTACAGAAAGTGAGACTGTGATGGTTTTCCAACAGAAAAGTTTTAACAAGGAAATTGATACGCATCTTCTTGCACCGGGGGATTATGTGTTGGGCGCAGAAGTTATTTATCCGGGGGGAATAGCGACGGCAAGTTCGCAGTTTAGTGTGGTTGATAATTCTCTTATTGGAAAGTCAAGTTTGATTTACTGGATTCTTCTCGCTTCGGTGTTGATTGTTTTCGTGATAATTATTATTGTCCTCGTGAAATTTAGAAAACTTCCGAGGAGGGCAAAATGAACCGTAAAAGAATTTTGATTGTTTTTGGAGTGGTTGTGGCTCTTGCGATTGCTGGATATTTTATATTTTTTCATGGAGGAAATGGTTCTTTTACAGTTGATACGATTCTTTTGAAATCTGTGATAAAGCAGGGGGGCGTTCTTTCGAATAATGTTGAAATTAAAAGTTTGGAGGGTGGGCAGAATTTTCGGGTTTATCTTGAAGGTGTGAGTGATATGTTTTCGCCGAGCGAGACAGAATTTGTTTTGGGTGATGGGGAATCCACGACGCTGAAAATTACTTTTGACGACGGAGAACATCCCCCTGGGGTTTATGTTGGTGAGCTTGTTATTGAAGGGGGGGGCAATGAAAAAAGAATTCCGGTGATTCTTGATATTCAGGGCGCGTTTTCAAATTTCGCTTTGAATCTTCAGGCAGGTCCAAGTTACAAACAGGTTTCTCCGGGCGAGACTGTGTCTGTGGAAATACGGGCGTTTAATCTTATTGAAAATCCTGCGAGGACCGTGGATGTTGTTTATTCAGTTTTGAATTCAAAAGGAAGCGTGGTTATTTCGGAACAGGATTCTCTTGCGATGGGTTCTTCAATAACAAAAACTTTTTCCCTTCCTGAAGATTTGCCGTTGGGTGCTTATGTTTTTACTGCGGTTGCTATGGACGAAGCTTCTGTTGGGACAGCGAGTTATTTGTTTAAAGTTGTTGATAAAAAAACTTCTTCTGTCGCAGGGTCGGATTCTATTTATCTCGTGATTTTTATTTTTGCGTTTCTTTTTGCGATTGTCCTTTTGGTAATTTATATGTTTTATGAGAGAAATAAATTATTTTTGGAATTAAGAAAACAGCAGACTTGTGAGATGAAAAATCTTGTTGAGAAACTTCGGGAAAAAGAGAAAGTTGCGATTGCGAGAGCTAAGAAGCCTGAGAGAAAGATTGTCGTCGAGAAGTTTAAAAAAATTGAGAAGAGCGTTGTTGCGAAAGTTAAGCAGAAGCAGAAAAAGCAGAGAATTGAATTTAAGAAATTGAAAAAGCAGAATCGGAAAAGCGAGATGGAGAAGAAATTGCAGATGTGGAAGAAAGAAGGATTTAATGTTGGTGAGTTTGCGTCGAATAGAAAAGTTACGGGGAAAGATGTTCGGAAATTGACGGGGCAGGGGTATCGGATTTAAAATAGTAAGATATAAAAACAAATTTTGTTTATTAAAGTAATAACATGGTGAAAAAAAAGAGGGCGAAGAAGGTGAAGTCTGGAGAAGTTGTTAAAAATAATTTTGAGATTTTCGCGCAGGGTGTTACGAGGCTGAAAGAGTTGAAGGCAGAGTTGGATTCTATAGACACGCGGGGATTTGCTCGGGAGGAACAGGCGATTCGGGCGAAGTTGAAAAATGTTTCTGATATTCCGACGATAGAAAGAGAAATGAAAATTTTGCGGGCGAAAATAAACCGGAAATATAAGCCGAGGAAGAAAGCGAGTCCGGTGAAAAAGATTAATAAAAAAATTGAGGATTTGCAGGACGATGTGCAGGATGTTTCGCGGTTGAAGGGCGAGATAAAAAATTTGTCGAAGAAGATAGAAGAAATGAATAAGAAAAAGCGGATGAAAATTGACGTCGGCGTTGGTTCTGTTGTGGATTCTAATTTTGATAATTTTCTTGGGGAGATAAAAGCAGAACTTTCTGGAAGAGTGAAATCGCGGGAGAAAGAACTTTCGGAAAATTTGAAGGCGGATTTGAAAGCGAGAGAGGAAAAGTTCGCGGGGCTTTATTCTGAATTGGCGAGGGATTTTAATAATCGGAAAAATAAACTTGAGAAAAAACTTGCGAAGAGATATCAGCAGAAAGTTCAGAGTAAATTGAAGAAAGAAGTTTCTGAAAAGTTTAATGAGAAACTTCGGAGCAAGTTGGATTCGGAGAAAGAAAATGCGAAGAGGAAATATTTACAAGAAGTTAAAAAATCGGAACAGCAAGAGTTGGAGCGGCATA
Source organism: Candidatus Woesearchaeota archaeon (assembly GCA_964418495.1). Classification (GTDB taxonomy): domain Archaea; phylum Nanobdellota; class Nanobdellia; order Pacearchaeales; family GW2011-AR1; genus CAYQLQ01. Next base: position 6,741 of record CAYQLQ010000001.1, read on the forward strand.
AGAAAATTCTTGCGAATAAACTTCGTAGAAAGTTTGCGAAGAAATTAGAAGTTTTGAGAGCAGAGGAGAAAAAGTATTTGGATAATTTGAGTCATAAAGAAAAAGAGTTGCATGAGAATTTGAAAAGAGAGCGGAAGGCGTTGGAAAATTCTTTGAAGACGAAAGAGAGCAACGACAGGAAGAAACTTCTGGGTGAAAGAGATGAATTGGTGAAACAGCGACGGGAATTGGGAAATCGTGTTGAGGCGTTGGAGTTGATGAGGAAATCTTTGAAAGACGACGCGAAGAAGAAAATTAGTGCGACAGAAAAGTCGCTTCGGGGGGAAGAGAAAAAGAAAGTTCGGCAGGAAATGCGAAAAGCAAAAGCAGAGATTAAAAAAATCCGGAGAGATTATTCTGAGAAAGAGAAGGTGCTCCGGAAAAAGGAAGAGGATTTTTCCCGACGGTTTAAGCAGAGATTGGGGAATCTCACAGAGGGGTTGATTCGCGAGAAAAAAGAGCGCGAGGAGATTATGAAAGAACGGGATGTTTTAGGACGCGCGAAACTTTCGTTGGAGCAAGAGAAACAGAAATTTGCAATTGACAGCGAGTTGGAGAAAAAGAAAGTAAAGGAAAATCTTGTGGAAGAGTTTCATCGAAAACTTCAGAAAGAAATGGCGAGTCGGGAGAATTCGTTGCGGGAGAATTTGAGAAATGAATATGAATTGAAGTTAAAGAAAAAAATACAGGAACAGGAAGAGGCGCTGAAAAAACGGAAACTTGATTTGGAACTTGAGATTCAGAAACGAATGAAAGAAGCTTTGAGTTAAGGAATTAAAATTATTCTTTTATTTATTACTAATAATTAATGAATTTATTGACGAAAGATTTTTATACTTCTTTCTTGTTTTTATTTTATGATACTTAGAGAGATTGTCTTGGGACCTACCGAGGAAAATAAGCGAGAGATTATTTATGGGAATTTTGGGAGACAGGTAATCGTTAAAGACATTCATGAAGGTTTGTGTCATGGGGTTCTTTTAGAGGAAGGTTCTGATAAGGAGGTCTATCAGATGAAGATTGAAGATGCGAGAGGACGAAGACAACTTCACTATAATGATTTACTTCAATTAATCGCTTTATACAGTGATCGGAGATTTCCGCTTCCAAAAATTAGATAAAATTATTATTTTTAAGGAATTCTCCTCGGTAATCTGATGTCTGAATTTTCTTTTATTTTTTTTATTCGTGGTTTTCGAGGTGCTTTCGGTTTTGGGCGAAGAGTTTTTGCGAGTTCGTCGAGTTCGGCAGGTTCGGCTTTGGTTCTTGGCGACGCGAGGTTTTCGTTTTCGTAAATCGGTAGAACATTCATGAGGGAGTGGCCGAAGAGGTTTGCGGTTTCTATTAAAATGTCTTTTGGTTTTAGAACTGATTTTATTTTTTTCGCGATTTTTTTCGCGAGGGCGAGAACCTGCGACGGGAGTTTGTCGGCTGTTTCTAAATGTTCTTTTGGGAGAATGAGTGTGTGTCCTTTGGAAATTGGATTCAGTTCGAGGACTGCGAGTGCTTTTTTATTTTCTCCGATTTGTGCTGACGGAATTTTTCCTTCGGCAATTGAACAGAAAACACATTGTTGTTCTGACGGCGAGCCGGCTTCACCGGATTTTACTAAATTGTTTTGAATTAGAAATTGCTCGAGTTGTTCAGAGTTCATTGAATTGATTTGCTCGATTGCCTGCGCTTTTTTGTCGTCGGGAAAAGTTGAATCTATCTGCCCGATGAGTTGTTTTTTTATCTGGGGGATTTGGTCTTCTTGAAGAGTCATTTTATTCACCTAGCTCTTTCTCTTAATTTAATTTTTATAAATCGCTCTCTTATCCATTTATCAATTAAAATGAGGAATCCTCCAACAAAAATTATTCCGATTGTTATTTCGAGGCTAATATCCGTACTAAATGGAGAGACTTGGTTGAAGATGTATATGTTCATTATTAGGTAAAATCCCCAGAGAATTCTTCTAGAGGTGCTTCGCAGGTCTATAGAATAAATAAAAAAGAATACGATTATAAACGGAACTGCGAGGAGGATGATTGTTCCTAAGGAACTGTAAGTGTGTGCTAGAAAATCAATTTGATCCAGAGTCATATATCTTACTGCGAGTATTGCGATAATCACTCCGATTATATAAGAGATGCTTTTGTTTTTTTTGAAGATTGTTATTTTTAATGCTTGTGAGACTACAAGAAAGATTATCAAGAATAGCGAGAGATTCAATATTAAATTATCTGTTAAAAATTCTAAGTTCATTTTTTATTTTAATCTTCCTCTAGTTCTAATATCGCCCGATTTATCCTATCCCGTTCCCTCTTATAATAGCCCCTGTCTACTACACTCTTGCTGAAATCTGCTCTGAGTTGTTGCATTTCTCTGAGTAATTCTCTCTTTGTTCTTTCGCTACTTTCTCTGTTAATTTCTCTCATCCCAGACATTCCAAAATATCTGTGGAAACTTTTATCAAAATATGCGGCTAATCCTGCTGCGATAATTATTGAGATGTATATCCCGTTTGAGAGTGATGAGAGTTCTGAAAATTTAGAGAACCAGATTGCTATGAAGATTGCGCCATAAAAAATCCATCCTATTTTTCTTCCGAATTTTTTAATATTTGAGTTGTGGAGAAAATAAAAGAAGATAATAAATGGGAGGAGGGTGGTAATTGCGACGCCGAGAGCTCCATAGGGGATTAAGATTCCTTCAACCAGTTCACTTTGTTTAATAAATCGGATTGCTAAAACTGAGACTATTATCGCGATGGTAACACTTAGTTTACTATTATCTTTTCCGAGAGGGGTTTTACTAATTACTTTATTTGAGATTAATACAAGAAGAAGTAATAAGAGAATCTTTGCGAAGAAAAATTTGCTTCCTTCGGCGTCGCCAATTATTTTTTCGAAGAATGGCGTTGCAATCCCACGCATGCTTTCAAGTACTTTTCCGACTATTTCTTTTGCAGTATTAAATTCTTGAGAAGCCGCGTTTATTGTTCCTGCTCCGAATAAAATTAAAATTGTTAAGATAAAGACGATTCCAATAACTTTCTGTTTCACCATCCCCTAAAATAGATTTGATTACTTATAAACTTTTTGAGCGAAATATTTATAAAGTGGTTTTTCATAAAAAAGATATGTTCAACAAAAAAAGAGGAGAATCGAAAACTGTTGCTACAGTTCTAAGTGTTATTTTTGGAGCTTTTATTTTGGCGTTCTTAATTATGACTGTTGTGAATTGGAATCAAGGTGCTTTAACCTCAATTCAACTCGCTACTGATGGGATTTCTAATTTTTCTATGAAAGTGATTAAACCTCTTCTTGGGTTTTTATTGGATCTAGATCATGCAGAAAAAGGTAATGAGTTTTTGATGGTGTTAGCTTTTATTTTGGTTGCTATAATTGTTGTTGGAACTTTAGATTCAGTGAATCTTTTTGGTGAGGATGGGACCGCTAGAGGGGACTATATTAATTTAGCGGTGGGGATTATTGTTTCTATTATTGGAGTTAGATATATGCCGTCTGACCTTTGGGCTTCTATGACTGCTCCTTCAAGTGCCTTTGTTGCGACTATTCTTATAGGACTTCCTTTTCTAGCTATGTTTTTTGTTACTAGAAAAATCAAAATGCCTGTTGTTCGAAAGTTTGTTTGGGGATTTTATTTGGTCTTTGTTGTTTATCTTACAGTAACTGGAGAAAATCCTTCAAGTATTAATACTGCATATGGAATTTTTGCGGTTTTAGCAGGGTTGATGATTGTTCTTGATGTAAGGATAAGGCGTTGGATGAATACGGAGTTTCTTGGAAAGAAGACTGTTGATGATGTTAAAGCAGATTATGCTGCGTTGAGAATAGGGGAACTTACAAATGACGTGGGAAGGTTGAATGAATCAAAGAAAAGTGCTACGGGAATAGCATTAATTAATATTAATAAGCAGATTAAAACAAAAGAGAAACAAATTAAAGACTTAGCTGCGGATGTTGAGTAACTTTCCTTAATATTTAAAAACTGTTTATTCTTTATTGGACTATGAAAGAAGTGAAATTTGTTTTTTTTATTTTGTGTATGGTTCTTCTTAGTTTTGTTTTTGTTAGTGCGGCGAATCCTCTTGGGAGTTTGGATGGAACTGTTGATAAAATCGGCGATACGAGAGAAAAAGTAGGAGATGTTGTTGAGGATGTTGGTTCTACAGAATATTGGGAACAGAAATGGGATTATCTGGGGAATGAAGGGAGTAAAATTTTATTAGAGAACCCTAGCGTTGCCAAGGTTGATGCTTCTCTCAAAAAGTTTTCTATTGTATTTAATATTCTTTTCGGTGCACCTTACGCTCTTTCTCTCGCGTTGCTTTTTATTATTGTTCTTTGGATATTTTTCACAATTAATTTTTCCAGACTTGTCGGGGCAACAGGTTTTTTCGACGGTGTCTATAAGTGGGTTGGAGGAATTTTGATTTCAGTTATTTTAGCACAGACTGGTTTTTTTAAACATTTAGTTATCTTCTTCGGAAATTTAGTTTTTTCTCCGGATTATTCTTGGATGAGGGTCCTTGTTTTTTTCTTGATTGGGGTGGCGTTTGTGCTTGTTGAATTTGGAGACAGAGCACTTGCAGCGTATCTCAAAAAGAAGATGGAGTTTTCTGCAGAAAAGAAACTAAAAAAAATTCAAGAGGCGCTACTTGCGAGAGAAACAGCTAGAGAAGAGACTTCTAAGTTGGCAGATTAAGAAGATTTAGAAAATTTTGCTTTTATTTTTTCCTTTACTTCCCGCATTCCTTCGATTGCTCCTAATTTTGTTGCCCTTGCAATTTTTGCAGACTCTTTCATTGTTTCTTTTAAATACCTCGCACAGATATAGATTATTATTAGAATAATAATCCCAAAACCCATCCAGAAAGCTGACGCCCAGTTTGGAAGTTTCGCGAGTTCTCCTATTTTTTGCCAAAGGTTCACTGCATATTGCATAGTCCCTGAAGCGGAAGCCATTAGTGTAATGATTACTGAGACTGTCCAGCCAGTTACTTTGCTTTCAAGACCCATTGATAATGCTTGTTGTAAAATAAGAACTGCTAGAATAAAAAATCCAATCATCATCACAACTTCTCTAAATTTTACTTCTTCTAACTTGAAGATTAATTTAAAAATTCCTTGAAGATTCTCCGGAATTAAGGGTTCTTCAGTTAATTCAATATTGAATAAATTATTTTCTGGTTGGGCGGTTTGTTCTTTAGAACCTGGCTCGGGGTTTGGAAGAGTCGCGTCTTCTGCGACGAGGGTGTTTGTTAGCAGTAAAGTAATCACTATAATTAATGGGAGTAAATATAAAATCTTTCCTCTTTTCATAACAAAACTGAACAATAGAATTATTTAAACTTTTTCTATAAGGAATATCTCCCAGTCTTGGAGATCTCAATATCGTTAAGGAGAAGGAGTTGGAAGAAGAATGTCTTTGGAAAGATTTGGGAGGAATGTTTGAGGACGAAGAATAACCAAACAATTTAAAAACCATTTTTTCTAATTGAGTTTATGGGAACAGTACTTTTGAAAATAAAACTTATGCCAGAATCTCCTGATGTGGATTTGGAAGTTATGAAAAAGATAGTGATTAGCGAGGTAGAGAAAGGGCAGGGGAAGAATATTTTTTTTGAGGAAGAGTTGATTGCATTTGGTTTGAAAGCGTTGATTGTTTCGTTTGCTATTGACGAGAGCGTCGAGCTTGATCCCCTTGAGACGGCTTTGGGAAAGATAGAATCTGTTAGTTCTGTGCAAGTTGTTGATATGCGAAGAGCGTTTGGTTAATTATTCTAGAGATTAAATTATAACAATACTTAAAAACCTGCTTTGTTATTTTTTTAAATGGGGGATGAGAATTACCAAAAGCTTCTGGGGAAAATTTCTGGAGTAGCGGGAGTTGCTGTCGAGGAGTTGGACCGCAAAGTTGAGGCGAAGCGGGCGAAGTTGTCGGGGTTGATTTCTAAGGAAGGGGCGGCGCAGATTATTGCTGCGGAGTTGGGGGTTTCTTTTGAAAATGAAAAATTAAAAATTGATGAGCTTGTTCCTGGAATGCGGAAAGTAAATGTGGTTGGGAAAATTATTCAGGTTTTTCCTGTTCGGACTTTTGAGAGAAACGGACAGACAAATAAAGTCATGAATTTTGTTTTTGCTGACGATACTTCGAATGTTCGGGTTGTTCTTTGGGATACGCATCATATTGATTTATTTGAGAGGGGGCTTTTGGGAGTTGGAAAAGTTGCGGAGATTGGAAGTGGAAGTGTTCGGGATAATGAGATTCATCTTGGAAGTTTTTCAGAACTAAAACCGAGCACAGAAGTTTTTGAAAATGTTCAGACAGAAAAAGTTGTGAAGGAAAAGAGTATTATTGATTTTAAGCCGTCGGACAGCGCGAGTGTTCGGGCTTTTATTGTTCAGAGTTTTGACCCGCGGTTTTTTCATGTTTGTCCTGAATGTAAAAAGAAAGCTGTTGAAGAAAACGGCGGGCATGTTTGCGCAGAGCACGGAAAAGTTGTTCCGGAAAAAAGAGCGTTGGTTAATTTTGTAATTGACGACGGAACCGAGACTATACGGACGGTTGTGTTTTCTGATTTGCTTCCTTCGTTGGGATTGACTGCGCTCGAAGACGCGAATTTGCTTTCTCAACAAAAAGAAAACCTGCTCGGAAGGGAAATGATTTTTTCTGGGAATGTTCGGATAAATCGGTTTTTTAATAATCCGGAATTCATCGTCGACGGAGTGAAGGATCTGGATATTGGCGAGCTTGTTGCGAAACTTGAGACGAAATAGTTTTATAAATAAGTGTTTCTATTTTTTTATATGAAAAGAGTGCTGATTTTTTTTGTGGTGTTATTTAGTTTGGTTGCTTTGGTTTGTGCGGGCACGCATACTTTGGAGATTATCCCTGAGGCTATTGCTCCGACAGTGGTTTTGGTTTCTCCTACAACCGGACAGGATTTTTCAGGCGCAAGTTCTTTTTTTAATATTACTTTTACTGTTACAGATGACTCGTCGATTGAAAATTGTTCTGCGACTGTTTCTGGGACGGTTTATCCAAACGAAAGTTCTATTTCAAAAACCGCTACAAATGGGATTGGAACGACTTGGGCGGCGGGTTCTTATGTTGTTTATGTGAATTGCACCGACGCTGCGAATAATGTCGGGGGCTCGAGCATAATTCCTTTTACAATCACTGCTCCTGCGAGTCCTCAGACAGGTTCAGGTAGTTATCCGATTTATAGTGTAAATGAAAAAACAATTCAGCAAGGATATTCAAAAGGGATGGAGGCGGGTTGGAAAATTGATTTTCTGATTGAAAATGAAAGTCATGTTCTTCGGGTAAATTCGGTTTTGTCGTCGGAAATTTCAATTACAGTTTCGAGTGAATCGCAGAATGCTATTTTGAAAATTGGAGAAGAAAAAAAATTCGAGCTTACTGGAGACGAATTTTATGATTTTTATGTTCGGTTGGATAATATTAGCGGAATCCGCGCAGAGATTTTCGTTCAAGAAATTTCAGAAAGAATTTCTGATGAAGCAGGAATAACAGGAGAAGCAGTTGGCGATTCTTTGAAGGATTTGTTTTCAGAAGAAGGAAATTCTTTTTTAGTTTGGGGAATTGTTATTCTCGTCGGAATTGGAATTGTTTCTTTGATTTATTTTTTGAGGGGAAGGAAAAAATAAAATGATGTTGAAGACGCACCTCGCGGTCGCGGTTTTTTTCGCGCTGTTGTTTCTTCCGTTTATAGAATATAAGACTGCGTTTATTTTTATGGTTTTGATTGCGACATATTTTCCTGATGTGGATTCGCCGAATTCCAAAATTGGTTCGCGCTGGTATTTTCGTCCGTTGCAATGGATTGCGAGCCATCGGGGATTTTTTCACAGTTTGATTTTTCTAATTCTGATGACTGCGCTTTTTGTTTTATTTTTTCCTATTGTAGCCGCGGGATTTTTTCTTGGTTATTTTTTGCATATTTTTTCAGACAGTTTTACTGTTGAAGGAATTCGATTTTTCTATCCCTTTGGAAAAACAAGTTCGTGGAGAATTCGGACAGGCGGAAGTGTGGAGATGTTGATTTTTTTAGGGTTTGCGATAGCGGATGTTGTTCTTGCGGTAGTGCTGTTTAGTATAGTCTAAGATATATTCAGCAGACGAACAATCTTTATAAAGTCGGGATTTTTGGGTATTCTATGGCAATCAAGGAAGAGGCGAAAAAAATTAAGGAAGCTGTTTCTGGGGAAAGCGAGGTGGCGGAGAAAAAAGAGGTTGAAAAAAAGGAGCCGTGTCTTACGGACTTGCCTGGAATTGGGCCGGCTGTTGCGGCGAAAATTGAAAGTGCTGGAATTTTTGATTTAATGTCTTTGGCTGTGATGAGCCCGAATGCTCTTGCAGATATTGCAGGTGTTGGTGCGGCTGTTGCGCGAAAAGCAATTCTTGCGGCGAGGGATTTGCTGGAACTTGGATTTACCGACGGTATGGAATTTGCAAGGAAAAGAGAAAATGTTTCTTATCTTACAACAGGAAGTCAAAATTTGAATGAGCTTCTGGGGGGAAAAGGTGTGGAGAGCCGCGCGATTACAGAGGCGTTTGGCGCGTATGGTTCTGGGAAGACACAGTTGGGTTCGACTCTTGCTGTGAATGTTCAGTTGCCGTTTGAAAAAGGCGGAGCAAATGGGAAGTGCGTTTTTATCGATACTGAAGGAACTTTTCGCCCGGCGAGGATAAAACAGATTGCGGAAAAAATGGGTGCGAATGCAGAAAAAGTTTTGAAGAATATTCTTGTTGCGCGGGCGTTTAATTCTGATCATCAGATTCTTCTTTTGGAGAAGGTGAGCGAGATGATTAAAAAAGGCGAGCCGATTAAGTTGATGATTATAGATTCTTTGACTGCGCATTTTCGGGCGGAGTTTGCAGGACGAGGACAACTGGCAGACAGACAACAGAAATTGAATCGTTATATGCACGACTTGATGAAACTCGCAGAGACGCACAATCTTGCGGTTTACGTTACAAATCAGGTTATGGCGAATCCTGCGCAGATGTTTGGGGACCCGACAACAGCAATTGGAGGAAACATTGTCGGGCACGCGTCGACTTATAGGATTTATCTTAGAAGAGGAAAAAAAGGAAGCCGAGTTGCTAAGTTAATTGATAGTCCGAATCTTCCTGACAACGAGGCGGTTTTCTTTGTTACTGACGCCGGAGTTGTTGACGAAGAATAGTTGTTCTGTATTCCCATAATCTTTATAAATGGAGAACTGGAGAGATAATTATGGATGCAAGGAAAGTTTCCTTTTTATTTGTAGGATTTCTTCTATTAGTTGTTGTTATGGGGGCTGTTTCTGCAGGAGTTCATACGCTGGAGATTTATTCTGAAGGTTCAGGAAATGTGTCTGTAAGTGCACCGAGAATAAGTTATGCTTCGATTTTCTATCGGGATAAATTCAACAATGCCACTGACCATTGCAAGAGTTTTTTGGCTGAAGGACAGGAAAGCGAGAATTTTGTTTTGGGAGGAAATCTTTCTGGAAATGTTGTGAATTATGTTTCTGGAATTACAGGGGTGAAAATTGTTTTTAATCAGGAAGTTAATATTTCTAATTTGTATAGGGTTTTGCGATTTGAAGCTACACCGGCAAATTCTAGAAATACAAATTTTATTTCTTTTTCCCCTAGTTATTCTGTTGAATATTTTTCAGGGAATAGAGAATTGAGAATAAGTTTTGCCGACGGAGAAATTAAAAATCGGTGGTTGAAAATTATTGTTAATGCCTCGGAGGTTTTTTCTGAGAATTTGGGTTTGGAGGGGGATGTTGAGGTGCCGTTGAACTTTCCGTCGGGGAATGGGGAAGAAGGGGGAGATGTGGTTTTTATAATTGGAAGCAAGGTTGGGGATGTTGATGGAAATTATTACACTCTTCCGAATGACGCGGTTCGGGCGAGAGTGAATGTTGGAGGTTCGCCGGTTGGAATTTGTAATGCTTATGACGTCGACAAAAACGGATATGTTCTTCCTAACGATGCGATTCTTGTTCGAAATTCAGTCAGTGGAATTCCTCTTCTGAAACTAAATTCAGGGTGGTCAAGTTCAGGAATTATTTCTCTAATTCTTAGGATGGGTAGTTTTATAAATTTGAAATAGATTGAATGAATATGAAATTGAAAATATTGTTTTTGGTGGGGGTTCTTTTTATTGGGATGTTAGGAATGGGGAGTGCTGTGACAAATTTAGTTGTATGTGATAATCTAAACTCTGATGGAGAGTATTATGTTTTGTTAGGAGATGTCAGTGAATCTAATGATTGTTTTAATATTTCTGCAAGTAATATTGTTCTTGATGGTGCGGGTTATAGTATAAGTACTTCTGGCTCTAGGGCAATATATAGCACAAATGTGAATAATATCACGATAAAGAATGTGACTCTTACGGGAAACAGCTTGGGGATTGATTTCAACGGGGTTAATGATTCTCTAATTAAGAATGTTTCTGTCAAATCTAATAGTAATGGGGTTAAAATTTATGGTTCTTTTAATTTGAGTATAGAAAATGCGAGCATTGTTTCAAATGTTGTTGATGGGCTTATTATTTTTGGTTCTAATCAAACAAATCTTAATAATTTGAATCTTTCTAGTAATCGTGTTGGGTTGAATCTTTCTCTTAGTTCGAATACTGTCGCAAATAATCTTTTTGCAGATTATGTGGGTGTGGGTATCTATTTTGAAAATAGTTCAGATAATCATTTTTCTGGATTAGATATAAATCATGATAATGTGGGGAACAGCTTAAGTGGCGTTTTTTATGGTATTTTTTTATTAGATAGCCAAAATAATTTCTTAAAGAATATAACCATTACAGATATATCTCAATCTTCAGCATATATTAAATCTTCAGATAATGTGGAGATATCCAATTTTTCAACAGTAGGACCCTGCGATTTGTTTTATACACAGTCGTCTAATAATCAATCTTACAATAACTTTAATATGGTAAGTTCAACGGGGTCATGTGATGCTCTTTTTTTGGTTTCTGTAAGTAACAGTACTTTTAGAGATATCCAAGCAAGCAATGTTTCGGAAGGGGATGGGGTTTATCTCAGTTCTGCAAGTGAGAATAATCTTTTTGTGAATGTTACTTCTTATAATAATTTTTGGGGAATTCAGGTACTTGTTACGGCACAAAATAATACTATTATAAATAGTAGTTTAAATGATAACAATATCAGTCTTTATCTCAAGGGTCTTGGAATAAATGAAACACACATAATCGACACATATATCGATACTTATAATTTTTCTCAGGCAAATGGAATAGATTTTTTGGTTACTGGTAAAGGGAAAATATCTTTTCTTAATCCAATAATCGCAAACGGTTCTAATTTAAGTAGGGATGTTTTTATAGATACCAATTTTGTTTCAGTTAATTCTTCTGTTTTGGGATTGAACAGCAGTGCGAATATAACTTTATATGGCTTATCAACTAGTACTAATAAGCCGTCAATTCTAAGAGATGGTGTTGCTTGTAGTGGTCTAGTCTGCAATAATTTTACCTCTTTAAACGCAGGTACGGTAATCTTTAATGTTGCTTCTTGGACTAATTATAGTGTGGGGCCAGATCCTGCATTTTGGCAGGGAACCTGCGGGCAGACGATAACTACAGATACAACTTTGACACAGGATATAACTGGATGTACTGGTAACGGGATTGTTATAGGGGCGAATGGAATCCTCCTGGATTTTAACGGTTACAATCTTACGGGAGATAATGGGACGACAGATTATGGGGTTTTTATTGTAGGATACAATGAAACGACAATTGTAAATGGAAGGGTTTATAATTTTGGTAGGGGAATTTTCTTTAATGGAAGCGAGACAAATGTCTTAAATAATTCTATTTCTTCTAATAATTATGGAATTTCTTTTTTTACAAGTCTATACAATTTCATTAACCATGCTCTTGAATCTTTAACTCTTACCTTAGAAGGGAATGATACTACTGAAGTTATTGTAACAATGAACGATTCTTCTAAAATCTATGTTGTTGAGTTTGACAGTGTCGCGTGCCCGTCGGCAAATTGTGTTATTAATTCTCAGTCGAATGGAGTTTTGAATTTGAGTTTGACTTTGGATTAATCTAGAATTAGAGGTTCTTTTGCTTTTCTGTCTCGGACTTTTTCAAGTGCTTTTTTTATTCTTTCAATATCTGTGCCGTCGTACCTGATTACTTGGGGATGAGAGTAGTCCTTATTGTGTGGATGTGCCGGCATTATTACAAGTCCGCGCGAACGGTGGGAAAGCCAGCTGTCGACGTAATCAGGGAAATCATCGACGAGGATTTTTCCGTAAACAAGACTTTTATCTCGTGTTATTGTTATGTCGATATCGCCTAAATTTTTTCTTATCCATTTTACTTTTCCAGACCAAGCGGCTGGATTTTTCCTTGGGCCTTGTGTTAGTATTACAATCTTATATCCGAGTTTCTGTGCGATTGTAAGAATGTCCCATCCGAGTTTGAAACGCGGAAGAGTTTCCCACCATTCTTCGGAATTTCGTATAATATCCATTCTTTTCCGAATATGCTCTGGAACTTCCCTCAAATTTTCAGGGAGAGGTTTTTCATCCGGACTTTTTAATTCTTCTAAATTTTTCTTTAACGCAGAATCATAATCACAGAGTGTTCCGTCCATGTCGAAAAGTATGAGATTCTCTGTTCTTTCCATATCTCTTAGAAAGGAAGATTTCTTTTAAATATTTATATTCTAACAAGCATAGATTTTTTTGGTCTCCATTACGCAGTTTTCGAGTTTGAGTGTGATTTCTTTTGGTTCGGAAGTTTCAAGGAAATATGTTTTCACGCCGCTTTCGAGAATGTCGCAGTTAGCGCAGCCTTTTCCGCAGCACCATTCTTCGGTTTCTTCTGCGTTTTCGACGACAAAAGCCATTTCATCAATCTGGAAATTTTGTGAAAGGCGTTTTAATTTTATCTCGAGTTTTTGCGTTTCTGAATTGTAGCAGGTTTTTTCTATTGATATTTCTTGAGAGATTCCTTTGCTCATTTCAAAACAGGAGATTTCTGGCGAGGCAAGGACTTGGTTGCTCAGACTTTTGAAAGTTATCCAAACTGTCGAGACTGTCGCGATTCCGAGGAGAATTAACAGGAATGTTCCGACGACAGCAGAAAGGGCTTTTTTATTTTTGGAGATTAATTTTGTTTTCATTTTATTTTTTGCACGGACTTGCTCCGAGGTTTTCAAGATTTACTTCTGCGAGGGTTTGGGAGTCTAAAATTATTTTCAAAGTTTTTGCGTTTTCAATTATTGGAATTTTAAGAAGGAAGTTTCTTTCGGATGCGAGAACCGAGCCGTCGATTTGTTCTTCGCCTTCAGCGTCGGTGAAAATTAATTCTGGGTTGAATTCTCCTGCGAGGTCAGAGTTGTCTGATAGAATTATTGAATAGTCGAAGTTTCCTGTTCCAGAATTTCCTACACATCCTCGAGCAAGCGAAGTTTCTTTTATAATTACTTTTCCGTCTTGGTAGATTCCTTCAACAAGGGCGTACTTTTGCGACGAGCATTCTGTAGGATTACTGACGACGTTTCCTGTTATTGACGAGGAGGACGGAATATTTTTTAGAATGATTTCTTCGTTGAAAGTTCCGTAGTTTTTTGAAGAAAGTGTTCGCATTACGCCGGTGTTTATTGAGCGATAGTAATTTTCTTTTGAACATCCGACTTCACAAGAATCTTCTTTGCCGTCGAAGTTTTCGCATTTTTTTACACAGTTTTCAGATTTTCTTGGGAGTGTCGCAGGCACGTACTCGTCGGCAAGGTTTGCAAACACGTGTCCGAATTCGTGGACCAGAACTTCTTTCGGGGAATTAGTGTTTATGCTCACGACATTCATGTATGCCGAGCTTCGGATGTTAGAGGGTTTTGTTTCTGGAACGATGATGAAATCATTTGGGCATGACGCGGATTTTTTTATTAGTTCTTTTGAATAGCAGAGTATGGCGATGTTTTTGTATAGTTCGCATTTTGGGGCGTAATCGTCGATGTAAAATATGTTGAACGCATTTTTGTTTTCTGAAAATGGTTCGGTGTTCAGAAGAAATTCTGAATATTCTTTTGCGGTTTCCTCGTCGGAGAAAAATACTAAGTTGATTTTTCCGTCGCCCTTATAGGAAATCGTTTTGCAGTTTTCTAAAATTTCAGGGCTTAGGTTTTCTTTTTTATTTATCGCGAGAACGACGAGCGACGAGACTATTACTAGAAGACAGACTATTGAAATTATTCCGAGGGTTTTGTTTTCCATAAAGAATAGAGTAGAGGGAGATTTAAATAATTATTCGTTGAAGCAAATTATGTCGTGGACGGTTTTGTAGGAGTGGAGTTCTTTGTCGTCGAACCAGAGAGGGATTTCTCTTTTCGCGTCGTCGGAATTTGCAGATGCGTGGATTAAATTTTTTACAGAGAGTTTGTTGTTGTTTGCGAAACTTTTTGAAATGTGCGCGAAGTCTCCGCGGATTGTTCCGCTTGGGGATTCGTTTGGATATGTCGAGCCGACAATTTTTCTTGCGACATTTATTCCGTCGACACCCTCGAGAACTATTGCGATTACTGGTCCTGAACGAACGTAATCAATTAAATCTTGACGAACTCTTTCCCCATGTTTTTTTGAGATTGATTCGTCGTAATGTTTTTTTGCGAATTCTTCGTCGAGCCATTTCATTTTCATACCGACAATTTTCAATCCGGCATCTTCGAAACGCATTATGATTTTACCGACGAGGTTTCGGATTATCCCGTCGGGTTTTATTAAAATAAGTGTTTTTTCTTTTGTCATTGGAATTTTTTGTTGGGGGAGTTTATAAGTTTATTGATTGTTGTGAAGAAAAGATTTATAAATGGTATTCACTGCATTAATTTAGAAGATGAAAAAGAGGTTGGTGATTTTTACATTAATTTTATTATTAGGAATTATGCCGTTTTTGTCTGCAACGGTATAAGTTCGTTCTCCGGCGAATAGTTCTTTTAATAGAGCAAGCACTTTTTTTAATGTTAGTTTTGTAAATGTCACGGATTTGAAAGACCCAGTGAATGCAACGTTTTATTATAATCTCAGCGGAACGTGGACTAAGATTGGGAATACTTCTTATACAGACGGGTGTTATATTGATATCGGGGGAATTTATGGACATTGTAATGTTACTCTTGACACGTCGGGTTTAATTGATGGGAACTATAGCATTAATGCGACAATAAGCAACGGGACAGATACCCTCAACGCAACGATTCTGACTTACTGGGTTATTTTTGATAACACTGCGCCAGTGGTTGAGGCGGCGAATATAACTGCCCCTACAAGTTCAAGTTCTTATGCTGGAACAATTCTCCTGAATGCAACTGTTACTGACGCAACTTCCAAGGTCGCAAGTGTTTTCTTTAATATAACTAATTCTTCTGGAGGTCAAAGTGCTGTGGCAACTGCGGCAAATACTGCAGGAACAAATTATTGGAATACAACTTATGCGACAACAGGTTTATCAGATGGTGTTTATAATGTGACTGTTTGGGCGACAGATAATTCTGGAAATATTAATAATACCGCTTTGGTTCATACGCTTACTGTTGATAATACTGCTCCAGGGATTACTATCACCAAATCAAGTTCCACCCAAACTTCCTTGACGCTCTCTGTGGCGATTACAGATACCCTTTCTGGAATTAATACTTCTTGTGGTGTTGATAGGGAAGGTGCGACAGTTACTGGCACTGGTGCTACTCAGACAATTACAGAGTCTTCTTTAGCGTGTGGGAACTCTTACACTTATGTTGTTACTTGCGCGGATAATTTAGGGAATTCTTTAACTGTGACAAGTGCTTTGATGCAAGCTACTATTTGCTCGGGAGGTCTTCCAGCAAATACTGGGGGGACATCTACTCCAACTTGGACTACAACCTATGTTGCTTCAAATGAAGAATTGGAAACTGGTTATAGAAAGGAGATGTCTTCTAAAACAAGAGTGAAGGTTAGAGTCGGAGGACAAGACCACCATGTTGGAATTACTGAGATAACTGCTACAGAAGCAACAATTAGAATTGAGAGTGATCCAATTATTGTTAAGCTTTCTATTGGAGGAGAAACTAAGGCAGATGTTGATGACGATGGTATCTATGATGTTTATGTGAAACTTGAGAGTATTTCTAATAATAAGGCAGAAGTTACAATAAGAAAAATTTCAGAAGAAATTCCTGAAGGGGGGGAATCTACTTCTGTGGAAGGAGGAGAGATTGTTACAGAGGGCGAAGAGGAAGAGGGAAGTATGCCTGTTTGGATTTGGGCGATTATTATTGTTGTGGTTGTGGCTGCTTTAGGTGTTGGAATTAATAAAGCAAGACAGAAGTAAATGATTAGAAAAGTATTTAATTAGTTCTTTTTATTGAGTTATATGGATTCAACCTGGATGATTGGAGATTTGCATATTCATTCGCGGTTTTCTCGCGCGTGTAGTAAGAATATTAATTTTCCGAATCTTGTGAAATGGGCGAAGGTGAAAGGATTGCATCTTTTGGGAACGTCGGATTTTACGCATCCGCAATGGTTGGAAGAAATTAAAATAAATCTTGTTGAGAAGAACGGGTTGTTTTATTATGAGGATTTTCCTTTTGTTTTGTCTGGGGAAATTTCGTTGATGTATACTCAAGGACGTGGAAGGAGAGTTCATCTGGTTCTTCTTGCACCGTCGCTGGAAGTTGTGGATAAGATTAATTCTTATTTTGATACAAAGGGTCGGAGAGATTATGATGGGCGCCCGATTTTTAAGATTCCGTGCGACGAGTTTGTTCGTGAGATGAAAAATATTTCAGAGGAGATTGAAGTTATTCCTGCGCATATCTGGACGCCGTGGTTTGGGATGTTGGGAAGCAAATCTGGTTTTGATTCTTTGAAAGAATGTTTTGGGGATGAGACGAAAAATATTTTTGCTATAGAAACTGGAATGTCGTCGGACCCTGAAATGAATTGGAAAATGTCTGAACTTAATGATAAGGCGATTGTGAGTTTTTCTGATTCGCATTCGTTCTGGCCGTGGAGGATAGGGCGAGAGGCGACGATTTTTAAGAAGGCGGATTCTTACTCTGAGTTAATTCGACAGATAAGAGAAAATGATTTCATCGGGACAATTGAAACTGACCCTGCGTATGGAAAGTATCACTGGGATGGGCATCGGAATTGTGGGATTTCTTTTGAGCCGGCGAAGACGCGGGAGATTGGAGGGGTTTGTCCTAAGTGCGGAAATGCTTTGACTATTGGGGTGGAAAATCGCGTAGATGAACTTGCTACGCAAAAGCCGGAAGATGCGCAAGGAAGAAAAAATTTTCACAAACTTCTTCCGTTAACAGAGATTATTTCTGCGGTGTGCGGAAGCGGACTTGCTACCAAGAAAACTTGGGCGATTTATAATTCTTTTATTGAGAAATTTGAAAATGAATTTGAAGTTTTATTGTTTGTTCCATTTGAAAAGTTAATGAAAGAATTTCCAGACGACGATAAAATGATTAATGCGATAATGAAAAACCGCGAGGGAAAAATAAAAGTAAAGCCGGGTTACGACGGAGTTTATG
Source organism: Candidatus Woesearchaeota archaeon (assembly GCA_964418495.1). Classification (GTDB taxonomy): domain Archaea; phylum Nanobdellota; class Nanobdellia; order Pacearchaeales; family GW2011-AR1; genus CAYQLQ01. The sequence continues at coordinate 24,401 of CAYQLQ010000001.1, forward strand.
GGGAAGCGGTTATTGGGGATTCGCAGAAACTTTTGGTTTGATAAATTTGTAGTGCGCTGAAGATGTAGGGTAACTGCATTTTGGGCATTTTTCTTCGAGAGTATATGTTCTGCATTTTGAACATTTTTTTAAAAGAGTCATTTTTCATTTATTTGAAAATTCATTTTACGGTTTTCTGCTTGCTCGCTGATTTCTTTAAGCACGGATTTTATTTTGTTGTCTGCGGTTTTAATATTCTCGGATTCTGCTTTGATAAGATACTTCCCTGCAGAGATGTATTTGATTTCCGCGTCTTTTATTTTTCCCAGCAATTCTTTTATTTGTTTTATCCCTTCGGGATTTGTCGTTGAAAGAGAGAATTCTTTTTTGAGTTCAAAGATTCTTGTTTTTTGTTCTTTTAGAATTTTGAGAATCTTGTCTGCTTCGGTTTTACCGACGAGCTTTTCAAATATTTTTGAGTCTTCTCTGGCATCCTGAAAAAATTCGTAAAGCGAAGAAGTTTCGAGAATTTTTTCTATCACTTTTCCAGCCTTGTCGCGGAGAAGACCCTGAAGAATGTTTTTGTAGCTTTTTTCTTCGTTGTGCCTTTCTTTAACTTCTTTTTCTTCTTTTTGACTTACTCTTCTTAGGGAAAGATGAATGTTATCTGAAGAATCCATCCGGAGGATTTTGCAGACGATTTGTTTTTTTGGAACGACGTAATCACGAATGTTTCGGATTCTTCCAGGGGCGATTTCGCTAAGAATTATTGTCCCGTCTCCGCCACCGTCTATCTTTACAAATACCATTGTTTTTTCTATTTTATCAACGGTGCAGAGCACTATGTCGCCTTCTTCATATGTCATAAATTATTTAGAAATGACGGGGTTTTAAATCTTTACTTCTTCTACCTCGAGATGTTTTTTTAAAAGTTCTATGAATTGTTTTTCGTTTTCTTTTAGTATGAGGCAACCTGCGGCGAGTTCGTGTCCGCCGACTTCTCCTTCGAGAGTTTGCATTATTCTGCCGAGGGTTTCCCGGAGGTTTCTGCCGCTGCGCCCGGCGTTTCTCGCGGATATTTTTATTTTGTCGTCGGAGTGCGCCATTGTCACGATGACTGTTCCTTTTTCGTAGATTGATGAACTGGAGATTATGCTTGCGATTGTTCCTACAATTGTGTCTTTGATTTGGTCTTTCGCGTTGATTATTACAAATCCTGCGCCTTGGATTTTTTCTGTTTCTTCGGCGAATCTTAATCCGGAGATTAGGTGCTGTTTGTATTTTACGTGAATTGATTCTGCGCGTTTTCTTGCGGACGGAAGTTCCATACAGAATTGAATTGCGGTCGGACTTTCGCCGAGGCGCGAGCAGGCGTTTATCATGGCGCTTAGCTCTCTTGCGTCTTCAAGTTTGTTGAAAAATTTCAGAAGGTAAATGTTTCCAAGAATTTCTTCGTGGCTTGCCTTGGGTTTTCTGAGAAGAATTGCAGTCACGAGTTTTTCCATTTCTTCTTTGTTGAGATTTATTATACTTGGATATTTTCCGTTGACAGGGTTGAGTCCGGTTTCGCGGAGAAGTTCGAGAACGCCTTTGACGTTGCCGGTTACTTCGGGGATGTAAGGATTTGAGGAATATTCGAGGGTGCGATTTAACGGGCGCGTCGAGGGATAAATCAGAAGGCCTTTTTTTATTTGGATTTCGCCGTCTTCGAGAATGCCGTTGTTGAGTTTGCTTATTTCAGCGTCGAGGCGGTCGCCAATCATTCCGAGGATTGCGAGTTTTGCGAGTGCTTTGTTTTTTGGGTCAATTGCTTTACAAAATAGATAGGTAAGTCCTGAGGCGCTTATTTTTTGCTTCTCGAGAAGTTCTGGATTTAGGAGATTAATTCCCGGAGGGACTTTGTTGGGAATCTCGTGATGGTCTATTACAAAAATATCTTTTCGATTTAGTTTTTCCAAATCTGCGAGATTTCCTGAAGCAAGGTCGAGAAAAAGTAGCACTTTGTCGTCTGGAAGTTTTTCGATTAAACTTTTTTCCAGATTTTTTACAATTTGCACTGAGAATTTTTTGTCGAGGGCTTTGAGGGTTTTTATCATAATTGTCGCGGAGGTTATTCCGTCTGTGTCGTGGTGGCTGATGATTAGAACTTCTTTGTTTTCTGTTTCTTCTAGAAATTTTGGGACGATTCTTTGGATTTCTTTTTCAAGTGTTTTTCCCTCTTTTTGCATTTAAGTTTTACCAGAATGTGTTTAATAAAGTTTTATGTGCTCTACTCTACCTTGAAATATTTTTTGAGTTTTCGGAACTGGGCGAATATTCGGTCCTTTTCACGCATGGATCTTTTGTCCTGCTTGTTTTTTGCGTAATGGGTTTTCACTCTTTCGAGTTTCTCTTCCACGTTTTTCAGGTCGGGATTTATGTATTTTTCTCCGAGAATTTTTGATATTTTTTTGTTATATTCTTTAGGATGAATTCCTTGCTTTCGGAGTTCTTCTCCGATTTTTTCCGAGGTTAAATCTTTTTTCGCGAGTTCTAGAACTTTCTTTTCAAATTCTTCTTGAGTTATTTTCTTCTTTTCTTTCTCTGGTTTTTTCTTCGGCTTTTCGGTTTTTGCTTTTACCATGTTTAATAGTGATAAAATTGGTTTAAAAGTCTTTTGTAGTAAGTTATTTAAATTGAATTTGGTTTTATTGGGAATGGGTAAAAGTATTGGTGTGATAAGTTTGAAAGGGGGCGTAGGGAAGACGTCGAGTGTTGCGGCTCTTGGGTCGGCTCTCGCGGATTTTGGGAAGAGTGTTTTATTAGTTGATGCGAATTTTTCAGCTCCGAATCTTGGGCTTCATTTTAATCTTGTTGACCCGGAAGTTACACTGCATCATGTTCTTGACAGAGTTGGGAGGTTGAGGGATTCAATTTATAATATGGGGAAGGTGCATCTGATGCCGTCGTCGCTGTTTTATTCGCGGGCGATTAATCCGTTGCGGTTGAGGAACGCTATTAAGAATCTTAAGCGTCGGTATGATGTTACGGTTATTGATTCGTCGCCGTCGCTGGGGGACGAGACTCTTGGGGCGATGTTGGCTTCTGACGAGTTGCTTGTTGTGACGACGCCGGATGTTCCGACGCTGAGCACGACGCTGAAGTCTGTTAAACGGGCTCGGCAACAGGGGGTTCCGATTACAGGATTGGTTCTTAATAAAGTTCATAATAAAGATTTTGAAGTTTCTATCGACGATATTGAGAGCACGGCAGAGGTTCCTGTTCTTGCGGTTATTCCTCATGATTTGAATATTCTGAAGGCGTTGAGAAATGCGTTGCCGATTACAGATTTTAAACCGAAGGCTGAAGCGAGTGAGGAATTTCGGAAACTTGCGGGTGCGATGATTGGGCAGAAATACAAACCGTTTGAGTGGAAAAAATTCTTTCAGGTTTTTACGCCGTCGAGGGAAGAGATTAATCGGGAGATTTTGTATCGGCGGGTTTTTCGTGACGAGCCCAGAAATCTTTAAAAGTGCCGGGGTTGGAGAATTCAGAAAAAGATTAAGGGAAAAAAGAAGATTAATTGGAAAACTCATTCAATTCAGAAGCTATATTCCTAAAGTTTAATCTTTTAATTTTTTTATATTCTTTTGCGTTTAGGGGGTATTTTGAATTGGGATTTTGGATAATTCCAATTGAATAGAAAATTCCATTGTATTTTATTTGTCTTTTATAGAAAACAATTGCACTGATATACCCCGAAAGGGGTTCTTTATCTGAAATAGAATTATTATCTCTGTCCCAATATTCATGGACTACTCTTCCACTTGTGTTTTCTCTAAAAAAATTTAATCTTAATTCTCCCTCTACTGAATTTTCTATATCATATTCATCAATCTCTGAATAAGAAGTGTTTATCACTAAGATTAAAGGAGTGTTTATTGATTCTTTTACAGGGATTATTTGTCTTTGCAATTTATCTAATATCTTAGCCTTAGACCTATTTGGGATTGTTATAGCTTTCTTAGAATTTTTTAATAGTTCGTATGTTTCAGGAGTTGTAATCTCAAACAAAACCTCTCTTTTATCTAAAATTATTCCAGAATCTAACCTTTTGAATATTATTCCGGATTTTATTTTTGGCTCTAATTTTAAAACATATCTATTTGCAAAATATCCATTAATCTCTAATTCAGATAATGTATGAAAAAACTGCTTAGAATTCTTTAAGTTTTTTAATAGATTTCCAAACCCGTTTTTCTCTTTAAGTTCCTTGAAACATTTATTGATATATTCTAAATGGGCAGAACCCGAATAATACATATCAAGATACATATCTGCCCAAAGCTGTTTCCAAATATCCTCTGAGTTCAATAGAATTTTGGCTTCCTCAAAACGCTTAGGTTTTCTAAGAGTATAACGTTTGTAAATCCATTTTATTGGATGTTTTGACTTTGAATTAAGTTCGCTTCTAATCCAATTTTCCATAATCTTTAATTCAGGAAATTCTTTGAATAATCTATCTAATTTTTTCATAAATATATAAGAAAAGATAACTAAATAAGTTTTACTCAATTTTTGAAATAGCCCCACCAGGATTCGAACCTGGGTCACAGCCTTTCTTCATCTCCAAGACGGAGAAGTGCCGAGTGTAAGCACTCAATCTCAAAGGGCTGCATACTTGACCGCTGTACTATGGGGCTCTGGATATTGGAGTTCTGTTTTGTTTATTAAAGTTTTGTTGTGAGAATTAATGCTTATACCGTCCTCTTTTTTCAACGGCAGTTAATCTTTCGAGAACTTTTTTTGCGTCAGCGGGAAATTCTTTTTCATAACTTTTTTCCACGGCGTTCCAGAGTTTTCCCCAGTTTTGAAAATGTTTTGCTTCGAGGGCTTGTTTTAGAAGATGCAGGTCGACGGCTTTGTCTTCGAATTTTCCGTTTTGGTAGCTGAGTCCGAAGTCTATGAAATAAACCATCGGCGCTGACGCGCGATTTATTGTTTCGAAATCAGCTTCGCTAGATTTCTCCACAGAATTTTTAGTAAGGGAGGAATTTTTTTTGTTTGGTGTTTTAATTAATCTTGAATCCGGGGATATTGACAGAGGTTCGACATAAATCATATTAGATGTTGTGAGGTCGCTGTGGATGATTCCTGCGTTGTGGAGTTTGGAAATGTTTTGGCTGATTTGTTTGCAGATTGTGAGTTGTTGTTCCTCTGGAAACGAGTTTAAATGTTCGGAGAGTTTTTTACCGTCGATAAATTCCATAATAATTTCTTTTGTTTTTTCGTCGGATTTTATTACTTTTGGAACTGGAATTATTTTTCCTGCTTTTTCAAGAAGTTTGGCTTCTCCGCGCGTTCGGAGTTTGCGGATTTTGTCGTCGATTTGTGGGAGACGGTAGGATTTTGGAACGCGGGATTTGATTATTTGATTTTCTGTTAGGGTGATGATTGCTTCTGCGCCTTGCGAGAGAATTTTATTTGGCATATTAAAACCTCATTTTCTTTCCGAATTTTTTCATCATCTTCTGCATTTGTTTTTGCGAGATTCCTTTTGACGGGTCGAAGTCCATGCCAGATGCTCCGTCCTTTACCATGCTTGAGAGAACTTTGTATTGTTTGAGAAGTGAGCGGATGTCTGAGTTGTTGACGCCGGCACCTTTTGCGATTCGGCCAATTCGCGAGGTTTGTTTTTCGAGAAGTTCGGGGTTTTCTTTTTCTTCAGGAGTCATTGATTTTAGAATGTGTTCCCACTTGGAGATTTTTTCTTGTTGGTTCCCGAGAAGGTTGTCGGGGATTTTCGCAGAGCCGAGCCCGGGAATCATTGATTTTATTTTTTCAAAACCGCCGAGGGAATTCATTGATTTGACTTGTTCGATTACATCTTCGAGGGAGATTTTTCCTTCTTCTAATTTTTTTTGCATGGCTTCTTGTTTTCCTTCGTCTGTCACAGAACGGACTTTTTCGAGGAGGGTTTGTAGGTCGCCCATTCCGAGGAGGCGGGAGAGGAAAGTTTCGGGGTTGAAGGGTTCGATGTCGTTTATTTTTTCACCGTTTGTTATGAAATAAACCGGGGCTTCGACTTCGGCGCAAGCTGTTAGCGCGCCTCCTGCTTTTGCAGTTGAATCCATTCGTGTGATTATTACTCCGGAAATTTTCAGAGCTTTTTGGAAATCTTGCGCTTGTTGTTTTGCTGCTTGCCCGATGTCTGCGGGCATGACGAGAATTGTTTCTGTCGGCTGGATTTCTTTTCCGAGGGATTTTATTTCTTTTACTAATTCAGCGTCGAGGTTGTGGCGCCCGGCAGTGTCGATGAGAACAACAGAATAATTTTTTAATTTAGGGAGGATTTTTTCCCAGGTTTTTATTGCGTCGGTTTCTTCTTCTTCGATAAATGCGGTTAATTTGTTTTTTTCCGCGAGTTGGCGGAGCTGTTCTTTGGCGGCGGGACGATGGACATCGAGTCCTACCAGTGCGGTTTTTTTTCCGCGTTTTGCAAAATAATTTCCGAGTTTTGAGATTGTGGTTGTTTTCCCTGCGCCGTAAAGCCCGAGGAGCATTATTCTATTTTGTCCTTCGGAAAGTTTGAGTTCTTGTTTTTTCCCGAGAATCGCTTCGAGTTCGTCGTGGAGCACTTTTATTAGGTGTTCTTTTTTTTCAATTCCTGCGATTCTTTCGTCAGAAGCAGATTGCCGGAGCTTGTCGGAGATTTGTTTTACGAGCGGAATGCTGACGTCGGCTTCGATTAATGCACGTTGGAGTTCTTTTACAATTGAGTCGACGAGGTTTTTGTCGAGGAAGATAGCGTTCGCTATTTTATTTGTTGCTTTTCGCAGGACTTCGCCGAGTCGTTCTAACATGGTAGAATTAGTTTATTATAGGTTATTAAATTTTGGGTTTCTTAAAAAAGTTACTTATGTAAATAATTTTCAAGAGGGATATAAATAATATTTTTTAAAGGATTAAAAAACATAAACAGGGTGAAAATCCGAAGACCAACACCCTCATCTAACCGAAGTTAGATGATTCTTTAATGGAGAGGGACTTTTTAAAACTTTCGGTTTTGGTTTATCCCCGATTAAAATTATTTTCACAATCCTAATTTTTTTATGAATTCTTGTTTGTCGAAGATTTCTATTTTTTCATATTCCTGTCCAGTGCCGAGGAAGAGGATTGGTTTTTTTGTGACGTATCCGACGCTGAGTGCTGTGCCGCCTTTTTCGTCGATGTCTGCTTTGCTTAAAATTATCCCGTCAATTCCGATTTCCCAGTTGAAGGTTTTGATTTGTTCGACAGCGTCGTTGCCGGTGATTGATTCTCCGACGAAGATTTTTGTGTCGGGTTTGCAGACGCGCGCGACTTTTTCAATTTCTTTTAACAGGTTTTTTGAGGTGTGGATTCTTCCGGCTGTGTCGATGAGAACAGCGTCGATGTGGTTTTTTTTCGCGTATGCTATTGCGTCGAATCCGACTGCTGCGGGGTCTGCCCCGTATTCCTGCGCGATGACTTTGACGCCGACGCGCTCGCCGTGTTTTTTCAGTTGTTCGATTGAGGCGGCACGGAAAGTGTCTGCTGCTGCGAGAACGCACGACAGATTTTTTTCCTTTAGCATCACTGCGATTTTTGCCGCGGTTGTTGTTTTTCCGCTTCCGTTTATTCCGCAGAATAAAATCACATACGGCTTTTCTTTTTTGCTTTTTATTTGCTCTACAATGTCAAACGGCTCGACTAAAATCTCCTCGATTATTTCTTTTAGCGTGTCGTAGATTTCGCCTTCGATTTCTTTTCTCAGCAATTCTTTTCCGACGATGTTTTCTCTTAATTCTCTTATTATTTTTTCAGCGACTTCGAGCGCGACATTGTTTTCAAGAAGAAGCATTTCCAGTTCCTCGGCGTAGACTTCAAATTCTTTTTCTGCGATTTTTACTTTTGAAATTCTGGAAGTTATTTTTGAGAAGAATCCTTGCTTGGGTTTTTCTTCTGAAGGTTTTTGATTTTGCTTAGGTATTCCCGCCCGCCCGCCCTCTTCTTCTCGCTCCGCTCGTGGATAATTAGTCTTAGCAAAATTTTCCTTTTCTTCAGAAATTTCTTTTAGTCTCTCCAAATCAGGCTCCACTTTTTGAGTTGCAACATTGAACTTTTGAGGCACAGGAATTTCTTTTTTAGGCGCGGATTTTTTCTCTTTCTTGACAAGTTTTTCTTTTGGTTCTTCAACTGGCTCTGGCGCTTTTTCAGATATTTTTCTCGCCCAGCTTTTCAGTTTTTCCCTCAGTTTTCCAAACATAGAAATGGGAAGGGGAAGGGATTTATAATAGTTTCTTTGGATATAAATTTTTATAAAGCGGGATGTTTTAGATATTGTATGAAAGGCGTGCTTGTGATTTTGGATGGAATGGGTGATTTGCCTGCGAAGGTGCTGGGGGACGAGACGCCGTTGGACGCGGCGGAAATGCCGAACCTGGATTTTTTGGCGACGCGGGGCGAGTTGGGTTATATGTATTCTGTCAAGCCGAGTTTTGTGCCGGAATCTGACGAGGCGATTATTTCTATTTTTGGAAACGAGCAGATGGACAGCACGAGAGGACAGTTGGAAGTTCGCGGGACGGATTTGAAACTGACGCGGGGAGATTTGGCGTTGCGGGTTAATTTTGCGACTGTGGATTCTCTTGTGAGCGGGAAGATTATTGACCGGAGAGCCGGAAGAACGCTGACGACAAAAGAAGCAGAGGAACTTGCGCGGGCGTTGAATAATAATATAAGTCTGCCTGTGAAATTTGTTTTTGAGCCGACGATACAGCATCGGGGAGTTCTGATTTTTCGCGGAGGTTTTTCCGACGATATCACAGGGAATGATGCGACTTATACTGAAGGAAAATTTCACGAGAGCGATAAGGCTGGTTTTTGCAAGCCGACGAATGACGACGAGAATGCGCAATATACCGCGAATATTGTGAATGAGTTTGTGGAAAAGGCGTATGAGATTCTTAATTCGCATCCTATTAATGAGGAACGGCGACGGCGGGGTTTGATGCCGGCGAATTTTCTGCTGGTGCGGGGCGCGGGAATTGAGCCGCCGAAACTTAATCTTTACAAAAAATGGGCGGCGATGGTCTATATGCCGTTGGAAATGGGATTTGCCCGGGCGTCGGGGATGGAAGTTTATTCTTTTGATTATCCTGATTTGAAGACGCTGGATTCTTACGACAATCTTCACGACGGGCTGAGACTTGCGTGCAAATATTCGATTAAGGCGCTGAAGAAATTTTGGAAGACGAAAGATTATATTTATATTCACATTAAGGAGACAGACACGCCGGGGCACGATAATAAGCCTGTGGAGAAGAAGGAGATGTTGGAATATATTGACAAGACGTTGTTTAAGTTTTTGCGGAAGTTTGCGCCGCCGAGGAAAATTAAGGTTGTTGTGACTGCGGACCATGCGACGCCGTGCAAAATGAAAACGCACACCGCGGACCCTGTTCCGGTTTTGCTTTACAATGATTCGATTCCAGAAGCGAAAAAACTTTCCGAGCGGAACGCGAGAATCGGGACTCTTGGGAGAATTATGGGAAAGGAGCTTTTGAAGAAAGTTGGCTTTGATAAGTAGATTCCATCACAATAATTCTTTTAAACTTGAGGGGTGTGGAGATTTATGGGAGCAATGTTTTTTGAATATGAAGTAGGGATTAGACCTGTGGATTGGAGAGTTCAGGGATCAAGGAAGGAGCGCTGCGTTAGTTTTTATCAGCGAGGGGGAGATGCGGTTGTAAGGGCGGATGGACAAACCGGTATTGGTTATGTTTTAGGAGAACCTTTGATTATGGATTCTGGATTAACGACCGCACATTTTAATGCTCTTTCTCTTGTAGCACAAATTCCCAGAACCGAAGGTCCTATTGAGCGAGATTTGAAAGCAGCACTGAAGGTTTTTGGAAACCAAAGATTTAATCAGTCAGCACAGGGAGATGTTGTTTTTTACGCAGAGATTTGCCCTCTTGGGCGACCTACGAATGTTGAACCGATTCATATGAGATTTTCTCCCTCGGGTGTAGAGGTTCTGGTGTCTTGAGTATAGCAATTGTTAAAAACCGAAGGTTTGTTGTATTTTTATGATAACTTGTGACGAAATCGCAGGAGACTTCGAATGATAACCTATAACGACATCCACGAATCTGGAGGACACCTACGGTTTCCTTCCACTAACCTTCCCTCTCGACACTGTGAAGCGATTTCTTTAAATGCCTCCGACGGAAATCGCGACTTCGAAATATTCATTAAATTTTTATGGAGTTTAGAATGATAACCTATAATGATATTTACGAAGCCTCACAGAAGGAGCGGTATTCTGAGAGATTGCAGAAACTTGGGAAGAATTTTGTTATTGATGTGGCGGATTATCTTCGGGACAAGAAGGAGATGGCTGCGAAAGAGAGCGATGAGTTTTCTGATGTGATTATAAAAACAAAGAAGCAACTTGAGAATGCGATTACGTTGTTTAAGGAGTTGATGTTGCGACGGCGGAAGAAAATTCTGACGCTGGTTTTGATTGCGGCGGAGACTGGAATTTCGAAACAGGATTTTGAAAATATGTTGCTTTTTGAGAAAGAACTTTTTGAGGAATTTATGAAATGTATTGACGCGTCGGACAAGACAATGAACGAACTTATGCACGGCAAGGCGAACGGCGATGTTATGAATGAGCTTGTTGTTTTTCTCGACGATGTGGAGGAATTTTTGGGGCTTGGGCAGGAAAAGATGGGGCCGTTTGTAAAAGGGCAGATGGCGAATATTCCTAAGAATGTTGCGCAGATTCTTGTGGAGGACAAGAAGTGCGAGATTGTAGAGGAGTAAATTTAAAAATGACTTATTGTTGAAAATAAAATGGTGTTTGAAAATGTCGAGAGGGTTTTGAAAAAGGTTGCTGGAATTATGGAACTTGGCGAGGCAGAGAAAAAAATTCTTTTGGAGCATCGGGGGATTAAGAGTGCGGAGTTGGAAGTTGGGGGGAAAAAATATCCTGCGTGGAGAATTCTTCATAATGATTCGTTGGGACCTGGAAAAGGGGGAATACGTTTTCATCCCGATGTTTCTGAGGACGAAGTTAAGTCGCTTTCTTTTTGGATGAGTTTGAAAAATTCTCTTGCAGGTTTGCCTTATGGTGGGGCGAAGGGCGGAGTTAAAATTAATCCGAAGGAACTTAGCAAGAAAGAACTTGAAGAAGTGAGTCGGGAATATATCAGGAAGTTTTCAGAATTTCTTGGACAGGATAAGGATATTCCTGCGCCAGATGTTTATACTACTGCGGAAATTATGGGTTGGATGCTCGACGAGTTTGAGAAAATTAATGGGTGGCACGAGCCGGGAATGATTACAGGGAAGCCGTTGGAGTTGGGGGGAATTGCTTTGCGCGCCGACGCGACGTCGCAGGGAGGCGTGATTGTTCTTGAAGAATTTCTGAAAAAAATCGGAAAGTCGTCGTCGGAAATTCGCGTTGCGATTCAGGGTTTTGGCAACGCTGGAAAAAATGTCGCAGAAATTCTTGAAAAAAAAGGATTTCAAATTGTCGCGGTGAGCGATAGTTCAGGAGGAGTTTTTGAAAAGGAAGGTTTGAAAATTTCAGAAGTTGTCAAGAGAAAAGAGGAAACTGGAAAAGTTGGAGAGGGAATTTCAAATTCTGAACTTCTTGAATTGGATGTTGATGTTTTGATTCTTGCTGCGTTGGAAAATCAGATTACTTCTGAAAATGCAGACAAGATTCAGGCGGAATATATTCTTGAACTTGCGAACGGACCGATTAGCGCCGACGCTGATGAGATTTTATTTAAAAAAGAAATCGCGGTTTTGCCGGATATTCTTGCGAACGCAGGGGGAGTTGTTGTGAGTTATTTTGAATGGTGTCAGAATCGGACAGGTAATATTCTCGACGAGGATTATCTTAAAGAGAAACTTGGGAAAATTATGAGGGGTTCTTTTGAAAAAGTTTATGATTTTGCTTCGCGCGGAGTTAGTCTGCGGGAGGCGGCGTATGTAATTGCGATAAAGAGAATTCTGGCGGCGGAACGGGCGCGGGGAAATATTGGTTCTGAATAGGTATTCGAAACATTTAAATAGTCTCATGAATATGTATTCATAACTAAATTAAGCTGTTTTACAGCGGAGAAAATAAAATGCCGGGATTGGATAGAACAGGACCTTTAGGAAGAGGGGCTTTGACAGGGCGAGGTTGTGGACCTTGCGGAGCTGGTCTTCGAAGAGGATTTGGTTTTCGTAGAGGATTTGGTTTCAGAGCAGCTGTTCCGCAGGAAGTTTCTTTGACTTCAGAAGATGAGAAGAAAATTCTTGAAGTGGAGCTTGCTGAGATTGAAGCTGAAAAATCTGAGATTGCGAAAAGGTTAAAAGAACTGAAGAAGTAAGAGAAAGATGAATTCGAAAATTTTTGTTTCCATACTTGCAGTATTTGTTAATTTATTTCTTGCAGTTGGGAAACTTTTCATCGGATTTATCTCCAAGTCAGGTGCGATTTTTGCAGATGGAATTAATTCTGCAACAGATGTTTTCTCGTCGCTGGTTGGATTTGTTGGGTTGAAGGTGGCGGAAAAACCTGCAGATAAGGAGCATCCTTATGGACACGGGCGTGCAGAAGTTATTTCGGGATTTGTGATTACTCTTATTATTTTTGTTTCTGGAATTTTTATTATTTTTGAAGCGATTCAGGAATTTTTCAATCCTTCTCTTCTCGCGTTGACGACGATTTCGTTTTTGGTGATGGGAATTTCAGCGGGAATTAATGGGGGGATGTCTTGGATAAAAGTTCATTTTGGTAAAAAGTATAATTCTGTTAGTTTGATTTCTGATGGGATTCATTCGCGGATTGATTTGTTTGTTTCGCTTGCGATTTTTGTTGGTTTGTTTTTTACAAAATATTATTCTCGGTTGGATACAATTCTTGCACTTTTTGTGGGGTTGTATATTCTTAGAGAATCTTGGATACTGGGGCGGGAGATGATTCATAATCTTATGGGGGGTTCGGCAGGAGAAGAAGTTGAGGCGAAGATTCGTGAGGTTTTGAAGAAGCGCGGAGTTGTTTTGAATTCTTTGAAAACACAGAAGTTGGGAGATAAGGATTTTGCAGAATTAAATATTAGTTTGCCTTCGAGGTTGAAGGTTGAGAAAGCAGAGGAATTTGTGAAGAGCCTTGAGAAAAGTTTGTCTGACAGCGTCGCTGGTTTGGAATATCTCTCGATTCAGATTTCGTCGCACGATGTTGGAACGGGTTATCATCGTTTAGGAAATTTTGATGGTTTTGGAGGAGGGCCTGGAGGTTATTGTGTTTGTCCGAAGGGGGATTATAAAATAAAACATGAAAGAGGAAAGCCGTGTTCAAGTTTGAAATGTCCGACGCATAAAGTAAATTTGGTGAGGGAAAAAGATGAGTGAAAATGTCGGAGAATTGGTTTTGAAAAGAAGAGCGGCCAAAAAACTTTTTGGGATTGAAAAGGGGGATACAACAGAATTAATAGTGCAAATAAAAAGAATTTATCGGCAACTTGCTATCCAACACCATCCTGATAGAAACCCAATTAATCCTGAAGAAGCAACAAGAACTATGGCAAGAATAAATGAGGCATATGAAATACTCTCAATTCCAGAATCAGGGGGAGAAAAACATATAAGAAGATTTTATGAGGATTTTATAATATAAAATGGCAAGACCAAGAAGAATAAGAAGAATTTATTTTCAACCAGATGTGACTTATTTCAAGCCGGTAGGGATTCCGATGATTAATTTAAAGGAAGTTATATTGAACTTTGATGAATTAGAAGTAATTAGGTTAATAGATTTTGAAGGAATGGGGCAAACTAATGCTGGAAAAAAGATGAAGATAAGTCAATCGACATTATCAAGATTGCTTAGAACTGGAAGAAAAAAATTAGCTAATGCTATTATCAATGGTCAAGCAATTAAAATTCAAGGAGGTAAATTTAAAATGGCTATTTCAAAAGGAAGAGGTTTAGGTATGGGAAGAAGCAGAGGGTTTGATGGAGGGGGAAGAATGGGAGGATTTGCAGCAGGACCAGGAGGACTTTGTAAATGCCCCAAATGTGGTTATGAAGAACCGCAAATCAGAGGTCAACCCTGTATGAATAAAAAATGCCCTAAATGTCAGACTCAAATGATAAGAGGATAATAAAGGGAAAATAAAATGAAAATTAAGAATATTATTATTTTACCAGGATACAATAAGAGAAAAGAGAAAGAAAGTAAGAAGAAAATAGAAATTCTCGAAGGGCAAAAAATAGGAATAGTTGGGCATACAGGTTCAGGAAAAAGTCAATTGCTTTATGATATTGAAAAATTAGCTTATGGAGAAACAAAAACTAAAAGAAAGATTCTTATTAATGGAAAAAAACCAGATAAAAATTTGAAAACAGACCCAACTATTAAAATAATTGGTTATTTAACTCAGCATATGAATTTTATGACAGATACAAGTGTTTATGATTTTTTAAAAACACATATAATAACAAGAGGAAAACACAATACAAAAGAAGAAACAGAAAAAATTATAGAAAAAGTAATAAATGAAGCTAATAAAATAACTGGAGAAGAAATAAAAAAAGAAACTAATTTGCTTATTTTATCTGGAGGGCAATCAAGAGCCTTAATGGTCGCAGATTTGGCATATATAAGTGAATCTCCAATAATACTGATTGATGAAATAGAAAATGCAGGAATAAAAATAAAACAGGCTCTTAATATTCTTATTAAAAAAGGCAAGATAATATTTTTAGTTACTCATGACCCTCTTCTTGCTTTAGATACTGATAAAAGATTTGTTATGAAAAATGGTGGAATAAGCAAAGTAATTCATACTTCAATAAAAGAAAAAGGAATTGCGAATTATCTTTCATGGATAAATGATTATATCTTAGAGATAAGAGAAGAAATAAGGGAAGGTGAAAAAATAAACAAATTAAAATTAATCTGTACCCCGATGGGAGAAGAAAAATGAAAATTGTAATTTTTGGAGGGACGCCCGGGAGCGGAAAAACAAGTATAATTAAATTTATAATTCAAGAATTAAAAGATTTAAAAATTCATTATGTTAAGTTTGATGTTTTAAGCACAGATGACGATTTATTAATAAAACAGAAATTTGGGATAAGTACAGAAAATAAAATTTCTGGAGAAGCTTGTCCAGATCATTATGCTGCTTTAGAAATTCCAAAAATAATTGAAGAACATAAAGATAAAGATTTGATAATTATAGAAACTGCAGGTTTATGCTTAAGATGTTCTCCTTATGTAAATGAAGGATTAGCTGTGAATGTTTTGAATATTTTAGCAGGAAAACCCTCTGGTTATGGTCCATTACTTACTGACGCAGATGTGATTGTTGTATCTAAAGGGGATTTAATTTCCCAGGCAGAAAGGGAAATATTTAGGAGCAAGATTTTAGAAGTAAATAAAAATGGTTTGATAATTGATGGAAATGGTTTAACTGGAGAAGGAGCAATTGATGTAGCTGAGAGAATAAAAGAAATTTCAGAAGTAAAAAAGACTCTTACCTTAAAAAATTCTATGCCTACTGGAATTTGTGGTTATTGTTATGGAAATAAAATATTAGATTCTAAAGAAACATTAAATAGATATAATCAAGGAAAGGAATTGAAAGCAAGAGTTCCTAA
>CAYQLQ010000002.1:0-25299 GCA_964418495.1 Candidatus Woesearchaeota archaeon
AACCATAAGTTGGTTTCATTCCGATAATTCCGCAGTTTGACGCAGGATTTCTAATTGAGCCTCCAGTGTCTGAGCCTAAAGCCATATCGCAAAAACCAGCAGCAACAGAAGCCGCGCTCCCCGACGACGAACCGCCAGGAATCAAATCCAAATTCGTAGGATTTTTACACGCGCCAAAAGCCGAAGTCTCCCCCGACGAACCGCACGCAAACTCATCCATATTGCAAATCCCAATAATCACACCATCTTCTTCCCGAATTTTCTTGACAACTTCCGCATCATAAGGAGATTTATAATTTTCCAAAGTTCTCGACGCGCACGACGCATTCAGCCCCCGAACATTGATGTTCGCTTTCACAGCAATAACTTTCCCCGCCAATTTCCCCGCCTTCCCCTTTTTAATTTTCTCATCAACCGCCCGTGCCTCTTCCTCTGCGCGCGGATTCACCTGCAAAATCGCATTTATCTTTTTCCCCTTATTATTATTTTTCTCAATCTCTTTCAGATACTGCTGAACTTTTTTTAATGTACTCATTTTTGCATCACCAACATATGGAACGGAGGGTTAATAACATCTTTACCAATCTCATTAAATAATCTATTTTTATCCTCATCAGACAGTTCCTTACTTTCAAAGATAACTTCTTTTGTGGGTCCAAAGACATAATCCCCTAAAACCTGTAATCCAAAATTCTGAAGATTATTCTTATAGTAATTAAAAGGATGATAATTATGAACCACCTTTGTGTGTCCTGAAATTAATTTTTCTGTATGAAACTTTTTATCTTTATCATGAACTTCAACCAACTTATTCTTTTCATAATAACCCAATGCTTTATACACACGAGAATTAATATCAACAATAATCAAAATTCCTTTCTCTTCTAAAATGGAAATTATGTTTGCCAAAGCAACATCAATCTGAGGAATATCCAAAAGAACCATGCTACAAATAACAAGGTTAAACTTTTCTTTTAATCTCATTTTAACAATATCTTGATGATAAAAACGATTTAAAGGAAACTTTTTTTTAAGCAATTCAATAAAGCTTTGACTAATGTCTAGCCCAGAAAAACTCCGTGTAAGCGAGGATATCTTACCAAGAAGACTCCCTTCTCCACACCCCAATTCAAGCACATTATCCCCTATTTGAAAATATTTTTTAAGTTCTTCTACAAGTTTTGGTATCAGCACCCTTCTTTTTAAGAAAGTCCCCCTATTAGAAATATCCTTCATTTTTTCTTCCCACTGGTCCGAACCCTTTCCCCAAAAGTAAGCATTAAGATTTGCCAACTCTTGCAAATCCCCAAATAGCATGGGCTGAATTACTTTATCCTTAAAACGAATAATTAATTTAATTATCTTAAACTCCGCATAAGTCTCCTTATCGATTTCAAACCTAGCATCAGGAAATTTATTAGAAATGACCTCCCTGGCCTCTTGAATCTCCACCCCCTGTTTCATTTAATCTCACCCCTTTCGATTAGAAACTTTATATTTGGAGAAACATCATACTTCCCTTGTTTTATTTCTTCAATATCTAGCCACCGAATTTCATAGCCATCATGTTTAAAATCTTTTAAATCTACCTTTGTAGTCAAACGCGCCAAGTAATGATGCAATTCAATTCTCATTTCTTCTCCAGTTGTTGGATTCCGGTTGAGAATCATTGTTGAAAGTTCTTCAAGAATTTCACACTCCAACCCTGTTTCTTCCATGACCTCTCTTATTAATGTTTGGATTGGAGTTTCGTCACCCTCAGGTCTTCCTCCAGGAATTTTATAAAAATCATCTTTCCCATCTTTTGAAACCAACAATTTTCCAGCCTTAATAATAACCGGCCCATGAGCAATAATCTCCTTCATTTCCATCCCCCCCGCTCCCCAACAATAAAATCCCCTGATTTTTCCGGCGCGTTTTCAAATAAAATTTCCCTGTCTAATCCGCAACCGCAATCAGTTCCCTCGTCCCGCTCGCACTTTTCCCGCACAACCGCGTCCTCACCACCAATTTTCACGCGCTCCAACGCAGAAACAAAATTATCCATAATCGCCTTCGCAGACTTTTTAATTTCCTCGGAATTCATTTAGATTTAAAGAATTTTATCTTTTTAATTCTTCCCTTAACTTCATCCAAATCAACCAAAACCTGCGCGTCTTTTCCATAACCAGGATTCAGGACAACGGTCTTTCCCAATTTATCTTTTCCACATCCCTCGTGAATATGCCCTCCAACGCAAAGCACAGGTCTTTTCTTCAGGCAAAAATTCCTCGCAACTGTCGAACCAAGATGCTTTTTGTGAATCCGCGAATTTTTGAGTTTAACAATATCCAGTTTTGTGTTATAAGGAATATTATGAGTTATGAAAACCACGGGGGAATTTTGCCTTTGTCTCTGAGATTCACTATCCAACTTCTTAATAATTTTCTCATACGCATTCTTCAATTTCTTTTTCTCAGCTTTAGAAAATTTTCTTTTCTTTCTAAACACGGGATTCTCCGGAGCACTGCTCAAACCATAACCAACAAAATTTACTCCTCCAAATTTCCAGAGATGAAACATACAATTTTTAATATTCTTCAATCCCTTCACAAGAATCGGATTCATTTTATCCCCCAACCAGAAATCAAGAAATCCCTTAGAATAATTGTAATCGCTTTTTTCCATATCTTTTACTCGCGTCTTTCCATACGACTCGTCCCAATTCCCTCCGACGATAAAAACCGGTTTTCCAAAAGAATCCAGATACTTCAAAATCTTCCGCCCTTCTTTCAAAGAACGGTTCGTCATCTCGTTAAGTTTTCCCCTCCCAACTTTTTTCACCAAAAAATCATCAAGCCCCCCTTCAAAATTCCCACTCTCCAGCTCCCGCACCCATTTATCTTTCAACGGCTTAAGTTCTTTATCAGAAGAAAAATCCCCAACAGCAACAATGCAATCAAAATCCTTAAAACCAATCGTCGGTCTGCGCCCGTGCAAATCCCCAACAACCAAAATTTTCATACCCCTCTCAAATCAGAATCATTTAAAAAACCTTTTAAAAAATAAATTAAAATTAAAAATCTTGAAGACCTAGTATTCGTCTTCGTCATCAGAAGAACTGTCGTCGTCTGCAGGCTCATCTTCTGTTTCTTCAACATCCGACGCTTCTTCAGTAATTTCTTCTTCGTCTTCTCCCATTTTTTTCCTCCATTTTATTTGTCTGCCCTATCAGACAGAAGAGCCGAAGGCTCTTAGAATATTGTTAAGAAGTTTAATGGTTTTTAAACATTTCTACACCCAAAAAAATGTTACTACACTAATCATAAACACTTTCTCTTTTTCCTATCCGAATCACTATCAACTTATTCATAGAAATAATCACCTCCACAACCGCGCGGTAATCGCCAATCCTCAATCTCCAAAGCTTCTGACCTTTCAACCTTTTCAAAAACCGATACGGATTTTCCCGAAGGGAATAAATTTTGTTAAGAATTATTTCAGCATCTTTTTTCTGCAATTTTTTGAGGAAATTCTCCGCATTCTTTTCGATTTGAATAGAATACATTTTATCGAAGAGCAATCCCTAATTCTTTTGCGACTTGTTCTATCGGCTTTACTTTTCCGTTTTTGACATTTTCAAGGGCTATTTTTATATCATTAATTTCCTCTTCTCCTAAAACTTCTTCCTCACAATTATTTATAAGAATATTCAAAACCTCGTCGTAGGACTGCCTTTCAAAATTTTTAAGCGCTTTCAATCTTTCCAAAGTTCCAAAATCTATTTGTATTGTTGTTTTATCCATGTTATATAGCAACTATAACAAGCATATAAATCTTTCGGTCTGGAAAAAATCAAGGACTAAGTCTATCTCTGTCTCTCGGAAACATCACAGCCTCGCGAATGTTGTCCAATTCAAGAAGAACTTGCGTGAATCTCTCGAGCCCAATCGACCAACCGCAATGCGGAGGCGCGCCGTATCGAAAACTATCAACATAACTTTTGAAATCTTTCGGATTAAGTTTCTTTGCCTTCAATCTCGCAATCAGCAAATCCGGAATATGAATTCTCTGCCCGCCCGACGAAATCTCCATCCCCCGATAAATCGCATCAAAACCCTCGCTAATTTCCGCGTCTGCTTTCCCACCCTTCGGCATAATGTAAAACGGCTTTCCCGCCATCGGCCAATCGTGAACAAAAACAATCGTGTCAGGAAACAATTCATTCAATTTTTTCTCTGCCTCCCCACTCAAATCATCTTTTCCAACATGCACGCCCGCTTTCTTCAAAATCTTCGCCGCCTCCTCAAAAGTCATATACTTCGCCTTCGGCACTTTCAACTTAACTCCAAGCAAATCCAAATCCTCTGAATTTTTCGCAAGAACTTCTTTAACCATAAACTGAACAACTTCTTCCATCTGCTTCATCACGCCCGTCGCGTCAACAAAACCCATTTCAATATCCATCTGCCGGCACTCGTTCAAATGCCGAACAGTGTTGTGTTTTTCCGCCCGCCACACCGGCGTAACCGTCATCGCCTTTTCCATAGAACACGCAACCATCTGTTTGTAAAGTTGCGGCGACTGCGCAAGAAACGCTTTCTTCTCAAAATATTTCGCCTCGAACAAATCTGTCCCACCTTCAGAACTCGAACCAATTATCGACGGTGGCTGAAACTCGACAAAACTCTTTTCAATAAAATGATTTCGAAACGCCGTAGAAATCGTCGACTGAATTTTAAAAATCGCCTGAATTTTTTTCCGATGCAAATCCAATCCCCGATTATCCAACCGCTTCGGCAGTTCAGTCTGACTTTTTTCAGAAACATCAATAGGAAGAGGATGCTCTGCCTCAGCAATAACCCCAATCCTCGTCGGTAAAATCTCTTTTCCCCCCGGCGCCTGCTTCGAATCCTTCAACTCCCCCTCCACTTCAATCACAGACTCCCGCGGAATCTTATCCATAATTTCAAAAACTTTTGAATCTGTCTTCCCCTGAATCCCCGTCACCTGAATAATCCCCGACATATCCCGCAAAACAATAAAACGAATCTTACTCAAATCCCGGACATCACTAACCCAACCTTTAACCAAAACCTTTCCAGATTTTCCAAGAGCATCTTTAATATAATCACGTTGCATAATTAATTCTGCCCAACATACTTTTTAATTATTTCCATCGCTTTCTTCCCGTCAATTTTTCCCTTGAACTCTTTCATAACCAAACCCATATACGCATTCGCATTAAGCCCCGGCTTCTCATTAATAATTTTCAAAATCTTTTCCTCAACAATTCCTTCGTCTTCTTTCTCAAACACAATCGCATCTTCAAAAGATTTCCCCTCGGCAATTCTCTCCATCGCTGATTTTATCTGCGCCTCGGAAATTTTCTTTTTCGCAACCGCACCCAAAATAAAATCCAAAGAACTATTCAAAAGTTCAGAAATCCTCTCCGTATCCTCAACAGAACCCGCAAACTTTTTCGCAATCTCTTTAGAATAAATCAACAAACTTTTCGCAACAACTTTCGGATTATTAAGAACTTCCAGCAAACTCCGAAATTCGTCGACGCGGTTCTCTTTCAAAAGAATCCCAATCATCTCTGAATCCAAACCTTCTCTCTTCAATTCCTCCGCAATATCCGTTCTAAGTTGAGGAAGATTTTTCTTGACTTCGTTAATTCTATCGCGGGAAATTCGCAAAAGCATCAAATCAGTTTCAGGATACATTCGTGCCGCACCAGGAATCGGCCGCAAAAACTCTGTCGTCGCGTCAGGCAAAACATTCCGCACACCCTCGACAACTTCTTTTTTATTTTCAATAAGATTACTCTGTCTTCCAATTTCATTCTCAATCGCCTTCACAAAAATCTTCATATCCTGCATTCCTTTAATTTCTGTCCGCGCCCCGCCCTTAATTGAAACATTAACATCCTGTCGAATCGTCCCAAGCCCCCGCTTAACACGGCAACTCCGCAAAACATTCCCAATATACAACGCAACTTCCTTCGCCTGCTCCGGCGTTTTAATATCTGGCGACGTGGAAATCTCAACCAACGGAATCCCCAATCTATCAAGACGATAAATCTTTTTTCCTTTTTCATTTGAAACAATCCGCGCCGCGTCTTCCTCCAATCCAATTGTCTCAATTCCAACTTTTCCCGACGCTGTTTCAACATAACCTCCATGCGCAATCAAAACAGTCCGCTGAAATCCCGACGTGTTCGAGCCGTCAATAACAGTCTTCCGCATAATCTGCGTAATCGGAAAAATCCTGCAATTCAAAAGCAACGCAACCTGCAACGCAATGCCCAACGCATCAGAATTAATCTCGTGCGGCGGTTCCTCATCCAACTCAACAAGACAATTGCTATCTTTATAATACTGATAAAAAAAATCAAGATTCTTCTCAGCCTCGTGCTTCGCCGCAACATCAACTTCCCCAGACTCGCCCGCAACAGGATGCAACTTTCTCTCCACAATCAAATCCGGCTCATCCGAACGCAACACCGACACACACGCACAAAACAACTTCGCAGTATCCAACTGCTGATGCACCTCAAGCCCGCACTTAAAACCTAATTTAGTATAATCCATAAAAAGAACAATCAAAACCAATTAATAAATATTAGGGTTTTAAGAAGATTCTTAAATTAAGATTTCTTAGAAAGATAATCTGAAGAATGGAGAATTCTAGACATATTAACAGGGGAAACTTCTTCAGGATTTCTTCCAACAAACTTTGCCAAATCTCTTAAGAAATTTATGTATTCGGGAGTAACCACAAAATCAACAATCCTTGGACTAAATTGAATATACCCTCTTCCCCGAGGATTTTTCAACATCTCAAATCTTGGTGGAACAAGACTCGGTTGATCCATAGTAATTATACTCTCTACCCCAACAGGAATAACTCTCCCCCCTTCCTTAACCCAATCATACTCAGAATTTCTTGCGCCCTCTTTCTTAGAATCCTCTATACCAATTGTCCTATAAACCATTTTCCCTTCAAGGGCACCTTTAACACAATCCACAAGAACTTTTGTATCCTCTCTCGCCAACGCCTTATCTAATTTATAAGCTCCAGAATTTACTCTCTCCCTCATTCTAGAAAAATCGTAGGTCTGGGAATTATCTGTTAACATATCTGCTTCTCGAAGGGCATTATCCGCAACAGTAACATCCAAAGAATGAACCCGCTCTAAAAGACTCTGCCTTAAAGATTTTCTTTTTGATTCTACAGATGCATCAATGCTTTTAAAACATCTCATCACCGAAGCACCACTAACAACTTCATCAATTCCCAAAATCTTAGGAAAATCATCCGGGCAATCCACAACGTGATTCAGAAAAGCAGAATACCATCTCTTTATAACCCCTGAGACATCTAAGATCCTACTTGATGCTGGCATATACACCACCTTCGAAGGATCAAAGTCTCTATCTACGATAGCCATAGAATCAATAAAAGGGACAGAACCCAACATGGGTGCTACTAAATAATCTGGCGCTTCTCCATTGATAATCATCGCGGCCTTTGCCATTGCATCGATATAAGATACTAATCTTTTTGTCATGTTTTATCAAGACCATTTTCCCTTAAAAACCTTTCCCCTGTAACCCCTTCAAAGTCACAACTCAACAATCCCCAGAGCCATAACATTTATAACTTATTTTCCCTAAAATAAATAATGCCAAACATTATTAAAAAAGAGTTGGAATTTCTGAAAACCGAACACCCAATTTTCAAAGCACCGCGAACCCTCGGACAAAGAGCCGCCGACGCACTAACAAAATGGGCAGGAAGTTGGGCTTTCATAATCCTCTTCGGAATCGTCCTTGTTATCTGGATGGTTCTAAACACCGCATGGATTGTCTTCGGACGCAGTTGGGACCCTTACCCTTTCATTCTCCTAAACCTCGTTCTCTCTTGCCTCGCCGCAATCCAAGCTCCTATAATTCTTATGAGCCAAAATCGTGAAGCACAAAAAGACCGCCAGCGAGTACAATACGATTACGCTGTGAACAGAAAAGCAGAACGAGAAAATCGGGAAATGATGCAACAACTTAATAGAATTGAGAAAAAATTAGGAAAAAAATAATTATTCTTCTAATCTCTCGTTAAACTCGCCCGCGATATTCTCCAACATTTTTTCTTTCGCATTCCAATCCAAATGTCCAAGAACCCAGCCAAGTTTTACCAACGCTGTTTCAGAAAGCATATCCTCCAAATAAATCACCCCGGTTTCTAAAATCTCCCGCCCGTTGGAATAAACCCGCGGATTCAACCGCCCGTAAATTGTCTGTGCTGTCGCGCAAACCACAAGCCCTTTTGAAATAACTTCTTTCAGTTTTTTCGTCCAACCATTCCGCGCCCGTTTCGTCGGCGCGTGCCCCAAACCCCCAAGCTCCAAAACAATTCCCTTATATTTTTTCTTCAAATAAAAATCCAGAATCTCCGGCGACTGCCCAGGATAAATTTTCACCAACGCAACTTTCTCCTCAAACTTAACATCTGCTTTTGTCTTTCCTTTTTTCCTCTGTTTAAAATCTTTCAAAATCTCAATTCGAGATGGAAAAACTTTCGCAATCGGAGAATCATTAACAACTTTAAACGCATCCCTCCTCGACGAATGAAGTTTCCGCACTTTCGTCCCCAACATTGCATAACAAAAATTATCATTTGTCGACGCGTGTCCCACAAGAACAACTTCCGCAATATCTGAAACCGCAACCAACGCCGAGCACGCAAGATTCAAATTCGCGTCTGACGACGCTCTGTCCACACTCCGCTGACTATAAGTCAAAACCACTGGCTTTTTCAAATCCCTCAAAAAGAAACTCAACGCCGCCGACGTGTAATGCAAAAAATCCGTACCGTGCGTAATTATAATTCCCTGAATATTCGGCTCATTCAAAAGTTTCTCCGCAGTCCGCGCAATCTTCTGCCAATCCCGAAAATCCATATCTTCCGACGCTTTCATAAACGGAATCTCAACTTTCGCAACATTAACTTTTTCAAAAAGTTCAGGATAAAATTTAAACAAATCCTCTGGCGACGTCAACCAATCAACACCGCCCTTCCGCGGATTCAGCCGCGCCGCAATCGTCCCACCCGTAACAATCATCCCCACATTCATTTTCTCCGGACTCTTCTTCACCACAACTTCCTTCTCTTTCTCCCTCGCTGATTTCAAAAGTTTAATTTTCAAAACATCTTTAGAATTAAATCCAATATTATAACCACTATCCAACTTCAACAAAACAATTCCTTTTTCACTCTCCGGCGTTTCCAAAAGCGTCCCGCTGTAAATCTTCCGACTCAATTCAACCTCAACATAATCGCCTGCCTTCGCATTTGTAGATTCCATACAAAAACAAATCAGAAAGAAGTTAAAAAGTTATTGATTATGGCATTTGAATAAATCTAAAAATCCTCCACTTTCCACGAAAGCTAGTAATTAAATTCAGAAGAAAAAAAGCTTTCCACATTCATTCTTGATTTTAGCAATTCTTTTAAATCCTGAATTGGATTTTTACTATAATCTATTCTCAAATCAATATATCTATCTCCAATTCCAAGCGGACCACGGTTTTCTTTTACAATAAACAATGAAGCGGAACCGAGAGGGTCGTCTCTTTTGTCTCCTCCTACTTTTTCTCCGGCAAGAATCGCCTGAATCAATCTTCCCGCAAGGTTTCCTTTAGATTTAGAAAAAGAGCTCGAGACCGTATCTAAAACCTGCTTTCCTGAAATCATATTCCCTGCACAAATAAAATTTCTCCCCCTAACATGCCCTGCGAATCCAACATTACCCTCTCCAGTAAATCCTGCAGAATTTCCATTAAAATCCATAACAATTACTTGCCGCATTTCTTTCCGATTATCTCCCTCAACGAGCAACTTAATTACTTCCTCAGGAATTTTCCCTTTCTCTAAAAACGCAATCGCTTTCTCTTTGTAAAGAACATTCGGATAAGATTGTGTAGCAACAGCCCCAACATTGGCCTTAGCAAAAGGAACAATAGCACCACAAGCAATTGCTTTTGTTGCGGTAGCAACTCCAATTTCTCCGGTTTTTTTATCAAAACCAATTATACTAAACGTCATCGTAAAAGATTAAAAGAATAGTTCTTTAAAATTCTTTTTATTCCCCACAAACACTTAATACTTCTTCACACAATCGCACGCCTTGTAACCCTTGTTCAGCGCAGCGTCTTTTGTCTTGAAAACAATTTTGCTCTTCGGCAGAATGTTTTTCGCAAACACACAACTCGGCACGTGGAAACTCTTCCCAGTTTTCGCCGCAATAAAAGTTTTCTTCACAACCCCAGATTTCTTCGCATTCTCAAGACCCTCTTCCAAAACCTCTTCTTTCCCTTCCAGCCGTCGCAAAAGCCCCAAAATTTCAAACTGTTTAGAACTAATTTCAATCAACTGCGCGTCCATCCGCATCATGTCTTCTTTCACCCGCCGGAAACTTCCCCGCACATTATCTTCAAAAACCATAAACCTCCTACCCAAAACTCTTTTTTAACTTTAATTATACTGCAATGTATATGTTAAAAAACTGAATCTCAATTCCATCAAATATAAAAACCCTTTTCACTTTTTTAGGAAATGGTAAAAATCGGGTTGGAAATCCACGCGTACCTCGACACAAATAAAAAACTTTTCTGCGAATGCCTCGCGATGCACGGCGTCAAAAACGCAAAACCCAACACAAACATCTGCCCAATCTGCACCGGACAGCCCGGCTGCAAACCCATGCTCCCAAATTCCAAAGCAGTCACAAAAGCAATCCAAGTCAGTCTTCTCCTCGGATGCAAAATAAATGAAAAAGTAAGTTGGTTCAGGAAACATTACTCCTGGCCCGACCTTCCAAAAGGATATCAAAATACAATCTCCGGTCCGCACGCAACAACCAACGCTGTCAACGGAAAATTCGAAGGAATAAAAATAAGAGAAATCCATCTTGAAGAAGACCCTGCCGCGTGGAACCCGCAAACCGGTGAAATCGACTACAACCGCTCCGGCTCGCCGTTAATCGAAATCGTAACAGAGCCTGACTTCAAATCTTCCGAACAAGTTCTCGACTGGATAAAAAAATTAATCACAACACTCAGCTACATCAAAGCAATCGACAAAACCGCAGGACTAAAAGCCGACGTAAACGTCTCAATCCCAAACACCGCCCGAACAGAAATAAAAAACATCAACAGTTTAACAAATATCCAAAGAGCAATTGAATACGAAATCAAACGCCACGAAAAAGAAAAACCAATAAAACAGGAAACCCGCATGTTCGACGACAAAAAAGGACTCACAATTCCCATGCGCTCCAAAGAACAAGCAGACGATTATCGTTTCATCTCCGACCCAGACTTACCGGTTCTACAAATCGACAAAAAAAGAATTCAAAAAATAAAATCCGAACTTCCAGAAACACCGTCGGCAAAACTTAAAAAACTAATCAAAAAACACAAAATAGAAAAAAAGTTCGCAGAAATCCTCGCGAAAAAACTTGAACTCGTCGAATTCTTCGAAAAAGTTTCAGAAAAAATAAATCCTTCATTAGCAATTCCGTGGATAACCGGCGAACTTCTTTCAGTTCTAAATTACCAAAAAAAAGAACTTGATGAAGTTGAGATAAAAGTCGAACATTTTATTGAACTCCTAAAACTCGTCGAGAAAAAAATTCTAACAGAACTAAAAGCGCAGGAAATTCTAAGAAAATTCATTCCAAAATCTTTTTCACCAGAAGCTCTCGCAAAAAAATCCCCGCAAATCTCAAACCAAAAAGAACTTGAAAAAATAGTTAGCAAAGTAATAAAAGAAAATCCAAAAGCTGTTGAAGATTACAAATCCGGAAACCAAAATTCTCTCAATTTTCTAATCGGACAAGTCATGCGTCTCAGCGACAAACGCGCAGATTTCAAAGTTGCCCGAAACCTTCTTCTGAAGAATCTGAAATAATCTCACCGATTTCTTTCTTATTTGTATACCCGCACCGCTTGCACTCACTCCCTTCCGACGATTCTGTAAAGCGCGCGCTATTACACACAGGACATTTTTTCAATGAGCCCGAGAGGAATCGAACCCCTATTTTCTGGTTTCTTCAGCACTAGGTTTCCTCGCGATTTCGCCGGAGGCATTTTGAAATCGCCGTTCCGCGTTTCGAGGAGATTCGAAAAGAACCAGCGGGTTCTTTTCATGTTCCGAAGCCAAATGTTCTATCCGTTAAACTACGGGCCCCAATTTAATAAAAAGATTAGGTTTTTATATCTTAATGTTTTGCTATTTCAGAAGAGAGATGAAAAAACACCACAAAATAATCCTCGGAAGTTTCAGCACTATAATTATAATTTTCATGATAGCCAGCGGAATAATGATTTACGGAATATACCTAAAACAAAACTCAAACTACAATGAATTAAATTCTGAACTCGCAAGTGTGAACAACAAAATCGCTGAACTCACCACAAGCGTGACGCAAACAAAACAATCGCTAACTTCCCTCGATGAATCTTTCAATAAAGAAATCAGCCAACTCAAAGCATCAACAAGCTCAGACTTTTCAGGAATAATTGAAGACGCGGTGAAATCCGTCGTGACAATCCGAACAGATGTAAGCCAGGGAACAGGATTCATAATCACCGACGACGGATACATTGTAACAAACGCGCACGTTCTCGTCGGAGGACACACAATTCAATCGCTAACCTACGAGCAGGAAGCGATAAACACCCAGTTCATCGGATACGACGGAAACCTTGACATCGCACTTTTAAAAATTTCAGGAAAATACCGCGAACTAGAACTCGCAGATTCAAATGACGTCCAAGTTGGAGAAAAAGTAATTGCAATCGGAAACCCGCTCGGTTTGCAATTCTCAGTTTCAGAAGGAATTGTTTCTGCAAAAGACCGCGCAGGCTCTAACGGAATCGAAGCCTACATCCAAACCGACGCTGCTCTCAACCCGGGAAATTCCGGCGGCCCGCTAATAAACAAAAAAGGCGAAATCATAGGAATAAATAATTTCAAAATCGGAGAAGGCGAAAGTCTCGGCTTCGCGCTCGAATCAAATTATATGCAAAGCGCAATCAACGACATCGCGCGCTCAGCACTGAACCAGACATTAATTTAATAAACCTTATTCCTCTTAAAATAACATGAAGCAAAACAGCGAAGGACTGACCGCAAAAAAAGAGGAAAATTTCACCGAGTGGTTCACCCAACTGATAATTAAAGCCGAGCTCGCAGACTATTCTTCTGTTTCCGGATGCATCGTCTACCGTCCTGGAAGTTACGCTCTCTGGGAAAAAATAAAACAAGAGACAGACAAAGAATTCAAAAAACTCGGAATAAAAAATACCTACTTTCCGTTGTTTATTCCAGAATCACTTTTCGATAAAGAATCAGAATTTGTAAAAGGCTTTTCCCCCGAAGTCGCATGGGTTACTCACGGAGGCAACACAAAACTCGGAGAAAGACTCGCAGTCCGCCCAACATCTGAACCAATAATGTACGAATCATTTTCAAAATGGATAAGGTCTTGGAGAGACCTGCCTCTTCTAATAAACCAATGGAACAACGTCGTCAGATGGGAATTCAACAATCCGGTTCCGTTTTTCCGAGGAAGAGAATTCCTGTGGAACGAACTGCACACCTGTTTTGAAACAGAAAAACAAGCATTAGACCATGGAGAAAAGGTAATGAAAGCTTACAACAAACTAACTGAAAATCTAATGGCTCTACCCGGAATTTATGGAAGAAAAACCGAATCAGAAAAATTCGCAGGAGGCGTCTTCTCTAAAAAAGTCCACACTTACTTACCCAACGGAAAAATCCTCGAAGGAACCTGCTTCCATCACGACGGACAAAACTTTTCAAAAGCTTACGACATAAAATTCAAAGACAAAAATGAGAAGGATTCTTTTGTTTGGCAAAACACTCACGCAATTACAACAAGAATGTTGGGCGGAATGTTCGCAATGCATTCAGACAATAAAGGCTTGGTCCTACCTCCAGAAATCGCAGAAAACAAAATTGTAATTATCCCCCTAATGTTTGAAAAAGACAAAAAAGTTTTAGGAGAAGCGCAGGAGATAGAAAAAGAACTTTCAAAATACTCTCCAGTTCTCGACGAGAGATTGGAAGTAACCCCTGGATACAAATTTCACGAATGGGAATTAAAAGGAATTCCGTTAAGACTTGAACTCGGACCAAGAGACCTTGCGAAAAAAGAAGTTATCTTAGTAAAAAGAAATACGGGAGAAAAAATTCCAACAAAAATAAAAGAACTTAAAACCGAGATTCCAAAACTTCTCGAACAAATCCAAAAGGAACTTTTTGACAATGCAAAAAAGCTTCTCGAGCAAAACCAGAGAAAAACCGAGGACAAAAAGGA
Source organism: Candidatus Woesearchaeota archaeon (assembly GCA_964418495.1). Classification (GTDB taxonomy): domain Archaea; phylum Nanobdellota; class Nanobdellia; order Pacearchaeales; family GW2011-AR1; genus CAYQLQ01. Next base: position 14,390 of record CAYQLQ010000002.1, read on the forward strand.
ACTTATCAAATTCATAAAAGAAAAACAAATGGTGAAAGTTCCTCTTTGTGATTCTCCAAAATGCGAAGAAATTTTAAAAGCAGGCACAGGCGGAGCAAAAGTTCTTTTCATTGACCCAGAATCTGCGAAAAACAAAAAATGCATTATCTGTGGCAAACCCGCAGCTTACTGGGTCTACGTCGGTAAAACTTACTAAAATGAAACTGTCTTATGAAGAATTCATTCAAAAGATCACAAAATATATTTCTCCAGATAATTTTCCTTATGTTGTTGCAGTTGCAGGAAGTTCTGGAAGTGGCAAAACTTTCATCGCAAAAGAGATAGCAAAACAAATTCCAGATTCTAAATTTTTGAGTATGGATGATTATATTATTGAAGAAAAAATAAAATCAAACGAAAATTGGGATTTGCCTGAAAATTGGAATATTGAACTTTTAAAGAAACACTTAATAAAGATTCATAAAAATAATGTTATTGAAAAACCAATTTATAACTTTTCCTCACACCAAGAAGAAGGAAAAGAAAAATTTGCTCCTTCAAAAGTTATAATTATAGAAGGAATTTATGCATTCTATGATTCTCTTTCGGAATTTATTGATTTGAAAATCTTTGTAGATGCCGACGAAAAGATTCGGCTTAAAAGAAGAATTGCTCGAGATATTAAAGAAAGAGGAAGGATAAAAGAAAAGGTCCTTCAAAAATGGAATGCGACTGTCGAACCTACTTATCTAAAATTTGTAAAACCCCAAATGTCCAAAGCAGATTACATAGTAATAAATAACTAATCAAAATCTTCTATTTCAACACCTGCTAATTTTGAACAATCCCATAAAGTTCATTCTCAAGCTGAAGAGTCTTCTGCATCAAAAGTCCAAGCTCGCGCTCAAGCAAAGCTCGTTCAGCGTCTATGCGATATTCCTGCATTGTTTCTTGCTCCATTTTATTTGAAGCCACAACATTCAAATCCGTGCTCTAAATTGTTAGAAAAACCCAATCCAATCCAGAGCCCAAAGACCTGAATTAAATTGAGGCGGGTTTAATTGAAGTATAGACTAGACCAAACTTGGTATTCGTACATCTGCCTACATGCCATACTTCACTCATACAAAACAAAAGAGAACATAGTTTAAATATTTATCGGAACAGCGTCGAGGAGAAAAGGGGTAACAAAAAGGACACGTGTTTTGTATTCTTTTCTTTTAAAAGGAAAGAAGTTTCCGTTAAGTTAATAAAAGTTAACCTCCTTATAAAAAGATGGGGTTTAATTTAAAGAATCATGACTCAATTTATTTGCGGTTTAAAATTGCTGAGATCTTTGTTTCTAGAAAACTTAAAGCGATATTAACAAATAAATATCCCCCAGAGATACTAAACACAGAATCCTTTGACGAGATGCCTTTAGAAGACAAAGAATTTTTAAGAAAATATTGGACAACTTTTGATATTTTCAAACCAATCTTTAAGGTAATTAAAGAGATTCCAAATTACAAAGATTTTATCCTTTATGAAGTTAAAAGTATTGTGTTGACCGAAGAAAATAAAGAAAAAATGGATAATCCAGTTATTAAAATTTCTTTCAATCAAAAAAAGTTTTTTGACGAATGTGAACAAAGAAATATCCCAGTTAAAATATCTGTTATATTCTTTTTAACAGACTGGGAAATAGAGTATAAAGAATTTGATTACAATAAAGTTTCTATACAAGTTACACCTCATTCTGCTTGGTACGAAGATAAAATGAAAAGAATAAAATCCTCTAAACTTAATCAATTCTGGCACGATTTATTCCCAAATTATATTCTATATAAAGTTAAAGAGGAAGACTTAGAAAAGGAACAAGAAAACTTTTATTTAAATGAATTAGTTTCTACTCCCTTAACCGAGAACGAGAAAGGAATGTTAATAACAAGGGCTAAAAAAATGGGAAGAAGAATTCCAAATTTTGGAGATAATATAAATAAAAGATTCATCAAAAAGCAACAAAAAATTAAATCTCTTTTGAATAAAGATAAAAAGTACCTGAATCGCGGGAAGCCTTGGGACGCAGAACAAGAAAAAGAATTATCTAACTTATTTTCAGGGGGTATTGAGATTAAAGAAATTGCGGGACTTTTTGGGAGAACGTGTGGAGCAATAAGCTCTAGACTTATGAAAATGGGACTTATTAATGAAAAAATTTGATTTATATTAATCCATCGCCAAAGCCGACTATCTTTTTATCAAAAAATAAACCCCCTCATCCAACCCTCCCCCTAAAAACTTCCAAATCTTCTGTATGAATCATCGCACCAACTGCTTCCTCATGTCCCCCACCTGTCGCACCCTCCAACCCCTCAAGCGCTTTCAAAATTATTTTCCTAACATCCTTCCCCCTCGCAGAAATATTAATCTTCGTCCCAGACAAATACGCAACCACAATAATCTTTTCTGGAAACCTAAAACTCAACTCATTCGCCAAATCAGAACTAATGCTCATATCGCCGCTATAAGAGAAAAACAAAACATTATCATCAGTTGCAACACCAACCGCCTTTCCTAAAAACTTTCTATACTTTTTATCAATCTGTTCGAACCGTTTGTGCATTCCAAAATTGCTCCGCCCCTCCTCCAAAACCTCCGCCGGACTTTGCGCCTTCATCAAAAACTTAAGCATCTGAATAACATTCGTAACCCTATCCTTTAAACCAAAACTCATCATCCGCACAACTTTCCCGATTCCAGAATTATAAAGAATATCAAAAGCGTCGTCAGATTTCAAATACATTTCAGGATAATCTTTTTTCAATCCAGAATAATAATCCGGAACAAACCTATCCGAGATGCACCCGGCAACCGCAATCCACAAATCCTCTTTTTTCTGCGTCACCTCATACGCCAATTCTGTCGTCGGCAAACCCCCGTTCTTATTAAAAAAATCATTATAATAACTCACAAAATCCGGCAGTTTCAATTTTTCAACATCGTGATGGTCAATCCAAACCACCGGCAAATTCCGCTGCTCCGCCTCTTTCAAAAACTCCTCCGAAACCTCTGGCTTATCAAGAACAAAAATATAATCCGCCCCGAGCTCAACAACTTTTCTAAAATGGCTCTCGTCCAGCTTCGGAAACGACTTTATCGGAAATCCTTTCCCCCGTCCAATAAATCTCTGCAAAAGCAAAAACGCGCAAAGCCCGTCAGGATCATTGTCAAAAAAAAACAGCGGATTCTGCGCCCGCTCAAGATGCTCGCGTATTTCCGAAATCTGTTTTGAAGTTAGCATAAAAGAAAGAAAAATAAGAAGTATTTAAGGATTTAGAAAATTCTTTTTTCATAGAGCTGATTAAGGAAATATTCCTGATCCTGATTTGCTCCAATAATTATGCCCCTTCCTTCTTCACGCGTAGGCAACCGCTTAGTTCCAGGAGAAAATTTATCATTCTCTCTATGCATCATAGCATCGTAAAAATCAATCAACCCGACCATCCGAGCACAATAAAGAATTAACGCATGAGTTCCATTAGAAAAATCAATTCCTGAAGAAGGCATATGTTTCGGATAACCTTCTCCTACAAAAATATGATGACGAAGCAAAACTTCCGCAGAAAAATCATGAATCCCTTTCAACAAATTATAGCCATACGAAGGGTGCCTCCTAATTCTTGCCATATCCCCTCCATGAAACCCCTCTGTTTTTTCCAAAGTTTCTGGATCCACTAACGCCTTTCCAACATCATGTAAAAGCCCCGGATAAAAAAGCGTCTTCGGACAAACAATATGAGTAAAATCTGCAACTTCAATTCCCTTTAACCCAACCCGAACCGAATGCTCCCGTGTAGGCACACTTCTTTTTTTCAATACCTCCAAGTATAAATTAAGTGAATCTCTCTGCTCATTACCAATTCCTAACATTTCGTAAGCTTCATCTAAACTTTTTTCTAATTCAACCATTTTCGAGCAACAAAACACCTATTTATAAAAATTGTGGTAATCTCCAACTTCAAACCCAACCTTCTTATAACCAAAAAAATCCGTAGCATAATTATAAGCTCCAGCATTCAAAAAAACAATCTTCTCCCCAACTTTAACTTTCTCTGGATTCAGTTTAACCCTATATCGAAAAATATCATCTCTCGTCGGAGAATTCCCCTTAATTAAAAAATTCTCTCCCACCTCATTCTCCCCCAATTCTCCTTCAACCAACATCTTCGTATGAGTAAGAACCGTATCCAAAGCACAATTATAAATCGAAACATTCACAACAATATTATTCTCATAAACCTGCACAATTTCTGTTTCCAATTTCACACTTGGAGCAGCGACAAATCTCCCCGGCTCGATGTAAGTTTCAATTCCTTTCTCCGCCAACCAATCAACAGCTTCTTTTATTTTAGAAAAAATATATGGAAAAACATCATAAGTAGAACTTCGATACACCGACGGCAAACCCCCTCCCAAATTCACAATCTTAATTTTCCCCAAAACCTCCGGAATCAGAGAATCTTTCAACTCCCCCAAAAGTTCCCACTCGCTTGTATTCTGAGATTTCCTATGAATGTGAATCCCCAACTTTCCAATATTTTTATTTTCCCCCAACTTCAAAATCAACTCATTAACTTTTCTCGACGACATTCCGTAAACAAAATATTTTCCAGTTCCAATTCTATGCTCAGAGAATTTCATTCTTAGGGAAACATTAATTTTGCATTTTGTTTTTTCCAAAACTTTCAACATCCTCTCCAAATCAACTTCATTATCAATCACAAAATTCTTAATTCCTAAACTCAAAAGTTCCTCTAACTCTTTCTCAGATTCTGCCTGCGTAAAAAACCAAATCCTGCTCTTGTCTTTAAACATTTCAATTTCCTCAAACGCGTGAACCGAAAAATCAACATCACTTATTTCCTGCAACAAATCCCCAACATCCCGATTAGTTTTATACGAATACGAAACTTTCAAACCAAGTTCTTTTAAATTTCCAACCTGTTCCAGAATTTTATTCTTACTGATTATAAATTTAGGGGAAGTCATTTTTCTTTTTCTAATCCTAACCTAAAAGAGCTATTCTTAACCCATTATCTCTTAATAACTCATTATATTTAGTGATGGCATCTACAAAACCTTCCGAATATCTACGTGGGCACCCCCTGATTACTTTTTCTTGTTCACTTAGTAATTCACCATAAAATTTTGCAACTCCCCGCGCTTCTGCAACCCTTCTTTCTTGCTCCTGAGTACCAGTCTCTACATAACAACCTGCTTGTCGTAGAGATTGCTTAATATAAGCCAAAGTTTTATCTCCAACATTCCTATAGCGACTTAAATCCTCTAAAGTAAATTCTTCTCCTACTAAAAATTCTCGTAGTTGTTCTACAGTTTCTAGATTTAATCTTCTCAAAAAGTTTAAAGCCCTAGTTCTAATTCTCTTATTAAGGAAGTCTGGTGCAAAGATTTTTTCTAATTTTTCCATGTTTTTTTACAAAAAGGGGGGTATTTAAAGATTTTTATTTTTTTAATAATGGGATTCATAATTAATTCGCTCCATCTCCCAACTTATCCAAAACACTCGTCATCATCAAAGGAAAAGTAATCGTGACGTCACCATTTACCGTCGCTGCTTCACCATCATCTTTAATTTTCCCCCACGACTTTGCTTCCTGCGTTGTCGCCCCTGACATTGACCCTGAAGACGCATGCGACGTTGTCATATAGACTGCATAATCAAAACCCCCAGAAAGCAACGCAGCGAAAACCGCATAATGTTTACTTATCGAACCCCCCAAAGAAACTAAACCCTTTTTCTCATCAAAACTCAAATCCGTAATAACTCTTCCAATATCAAGAATACTATCAACAATAAAATCCTTGTGCTTCTGCTGAAACATAAACAACTGAAAACCAAACGAAGAATCCGCAATTCCCGGGCAATAAATCGGAATGTCATTCACCGCACTCTGATACAAAATAGAATTCTCATAATCCCCGCCATAATTCTTCAGCAACAAACCAATCTCTTTCAACAATTCAGAACTCATAATTCTCCCGGCGAATTTTTCATCCGACGCAGAAGCACTCTCCTCTTTTTTCTTGGAATAAATTTTCTCCAAAATCTCTGTCATCAAATCCTCGAACTTCATATAACTCTCATTTCGAATCAGCAGATTCCCAACCCGATTCTCCCCCCTCTCATGAAGTTTGGTGTCATCAGCATAAAAATTCGAAAACTCAAATTCCTCCCCAACAGATTTCATAATATCTTCCTCAATACTCCCAGAAGTTGTAACAAGAATATTTGGAAACTTCAACTTACAAAGTTGCGCAAAAAACCCCCGCAACCCCGAAGTAACCATATTCGACGTGAAAGTCAAAAAAATCTTCGCCCCCGCCCGTTTCATTTTCAAAACAACCTTCGCCGCCTCATTCAACTCCGCCGCCTGATAACCAAGATTCCCAAAACTATCCACTAATTCCGACACCTTCATATTTTTCTTATATATAAAATCCTTAACTTTTTTCATCATAGAAAAAGAGTCCAGACTAATAAATTGGAATAGCCAAATTATCGAGTCCGAAAGCCATAACTTCACCACCAAGAACCAGTATATAAATTTTTCGAACATCTTCTACAACATCAAAATCTTTTTAAACCAAGAATAACGCCTAATATTACAATGAATAAATGGCTCGAAATTTTGATAGGATTGATTCTGATAATCGGAGCAATTCTTGTGTGGGGTTACTCGTCCGCGTGGGGCGACTTCTGGAACTTCGGAAGACCTGCATGGGAAATCCTAAAAGGCAGCGCCGTCTGGGCAGTAATCGGAATCGGCTTCCTGCTTTTGCTTCTAGGGATCAGCGACTTAAAGGAATAATTCTAAAAAATAAATAAATTTAAAGCAAACCTACTGGAAAGCTTTTATTAATGCGTAAATACCACATAGTCCAACCACGTAGTAAACAATTGTTGCAACAGCCCCGCTCCAACTTCCAATCAATGCTTCAACTGCATTCCAACCAAGCTCAGTCAAACCCCAATTGATAGCACCGATAGCAGCTAAAACCAACGCTGTCTTTTCATACCAAACCATTTTTTAACTTCCTTTAATTTAATAAAACTCCAAAGTAAACACCCTATATAAAATTAACTCATCCTGCAAAAGCAATCAAGACGCCCTCGATAGCCGCCGCGACAACCAAAAGCGGAACCACAACAAGAATCAACACCCGCAGGACTTCAGAAATATATTTCTTCAAAGTTTCAAATTTCTTTTTCTTCCAGACAAAACTTCCGAGTTTCATTCCAAGTCCGAACGAAATAAAAACCGCCGGCAGTTCAAAAATTCCGTGCGGGAGAATTCTCCACAAAACCAAAAGCCCACCTTCTCCCACCGCCATCCGCCCGACAAACCCCAAAAGATAACCATTCGCAACAGAAGCAAGAACAGGAAAAATTCCCAACACAATTCCCAAAGCAATCGCATAAATACTGCTCAAAAGATTATTAAAAAAAATAAAACTCACAAGTTGCCCCGCAGACATCCCCACGGTTTTTTCCATCAACTGCCGAATCAATTCAAGGAGCTGTTCAGACAACGCATCTGGCGCAGGAACAAAAAATCCAACCAACGCAGACAAAACAAAAATCCCGACGATAAAATAAATAAATCTCCGAGACTCCTTAATAAGATCCCAGCACTTTCTATATTGTTTTCCTAAATCAAAACTCATCAACTAAACCTCCTCCCCAGCATAGCAACGCGGTTTTTGTATTTTTTCCGAAGATAAATCCCATAAACAATTCCTACAATCAGCCCTCCAAGATGCGCTGTGTTTCCAATCGGAACATTTCCCGCAATTGAAATCAACCAAAGCAAAATCAAAATTCCCGGCGCTGCGTATTTCATTTTTATTGGAATCGGAATAAACATTATGTAAACCGGAAGATTCGGAGTCAGCAACATCAACAAACCAACTAAACCAAAAAGAGCCCCCGACGCCCCAACAGCGTAGGTGTTCATCCCCGATGGAAAAACCAATCCTGACAAAACAAAAAGCAATCCTGCAGCTAAACCAGAAATCATATAAAACCAAAGAAACCTTTTGCTTCCAAGAATTTTCTCGACGAGACTTCCGATAAAAAACAGTGAAAACATATTGGCGAAAAGGTGAAACAACCCGCCGTGCATAAACATGCTCGTCACAAAAGTCCAAAGATATTTTCCCGCAAGAATACTCGACGGCTTAATCGCAACATAATCAATAAAACCATTATTCAGGGAAATCAAAGTCGTAAAAAGAATAAACGCAACAACATTAACAAGAATAATAATTGAGTTAACACTCATACTTCCGAGTAAACTTCTCCGACGGGAAATTGAATAAACAGACATTTTATTTTTTCTTTTTCGACGATTTTTTAGAAACCTTTTTTACAACCTTCTTCCGGCCGACCACCCTTGGGCGGTCGCTTTTTTTTACAACCTTCTTAGAAGAAGTCTTCTTCGCTTTTCCCCTTGAAACTTTTTTTCCAGAGCCCTTCTTCGTAGAACTTTTTTTCTTCAGCTCCTTTTTGGATTTTCTCTCAAGAGATTTTTTATCTTTCAATCTTTTCTTTTTCGCATCAAGTCTTTTCTTGACTTTCTCCGCTTCAATTTTTTTATTTTCTTTCTCCTTAATTTTTCCAAGACGCTCGTTTTCTTTTTCAATTTCAACCTCGACAAATGCCCGCTCTGAAGAAATCCGATTGATTGTTTTTTTAAGTTCTTTCAAAAATTTAGAATTATCTCTAAGAGTAAAAACTCCCCCGCATTCATTACAGGTAAAATCATGCAAAAGCGCGTTCTCCTCGGTAAATTCAATATTGCATCGCTCGCACGCGTAAAACTGCTTTGTCTCCCGGCTCTTAATCGAATAATTAATTTGCTCAATTCTCTTATCCAAGATTCCTTTTAAAAATTCCAAAGACTTCAGAAGCTCCATTTTCCAAAAGTAAGTATACCAGCCTTTCTTCTTGTCCTTCTTCCTCACCGACGACACAAGCCCGTTATCCGCAAGTTTGTAAAGAATATTCCTCGTCTGATTAATTGTAATGTCAAGTTTTTTGGCAAGAATAAACTCGTTCACGTGCTTTTTGCTTTCAAGCAACTCCGCTATCGGTTCCGCGGATTTACCGACGACAAGAACTACCACCTCGGAAAGAAATTTTTTAAGCATAGAATTTTATAAAATGTTGGGAATAAATACCTTTCGGTTGTTTAATTAGAAATGATAAAAAATAAAAGTTTTTAAACCTATATGTTGTTTCATATATATTAAAAGAGTCATATCAAATGGGGTGGTTTACAAAAGACGAGGAGAAAGATGTTCCGAAACTTCCGGAGCTTCCAGAATTGCCGACATTGCCGTCGATGAGACAGAGAAGTCCCGAACCGCTTCACCAACTGCCAAGTTTTCCGTCGAGTTCTTTAGGAGAAAAATTTTCACAAAACATGATTAAAGAGGCTGTAACTGGGGAAAAAGAGGATGAAGAGGATGAGACAGAAGATTTCGAAGATGAAGAAGAAATCTCTCGTCCTCTTCAAAAAATAAGTTCGCGAAGAACCACCGAATCCTTCGCCGCACCATTTTCAAGAACACGAAAAGCTGAGCCGATTTTTATCAGAATGGACAAGTTCGAAGAAAGCCTTCACATCTTCGAGAAAACAAAAGAGAAAATAATTGAAATGGAAAAAATGCTCTCTGACATTTCACGAATAAAACAAGAAGAGGAAAAAGAACTTGAACACTGGGAAAACGAAATTCAGTCCATAAAGGAAGAAATAGAAAAAGTGGACAAAGACATTTTTTCTAAAATAGAATAATGGTATCTAAAGAAGAAAATCTTATTCATGTAAAATTAGAATACGGCGAAGCTGTCCGTGCCAAACGCGAAATTTTGTCGTCGGAAATGAAACTTCTGCAACTCGCAAAAATAATAAAAAATTATCACACTCTCCGTTTGGAAGAACTAAAAACAAAAATGAAACTTCATCGCAAAATAAAAGAAACCCTCGGAGAAATTAGAAAAATTCAAGCAACAGTTCCAAAAGTAAAAATTCCCGACATACTACGGAGAGAGGAAAACGACGGAGAAGTAAAAGAAATCGAACGAAAAATCGCATCAGTAAAAAACAAAAACTCAAACAACAGCATCGAAAACCAGCTTCGGGAAATTCAAGATAAGTTAAAGTCTCTACAATAATCCTAAGAAATTATCCCAAAATCCGAGAACCAACATTTTTAAAATCCTTTTTCTTCAGTTTATTATGAACAGAAAACAACTAATCGAGAAGTATATTGAATTTTTTAAATCAAAAAACCATAAAGAAATCCCGAACGCGTCGCTGATTCCTGAAAACGACCCAACAGTTCTTTTCACAACCGCAGGCATGCACCCGCTGGTTCCGTTTCTCCTCGGACAAAAACACCTTTCTGGAAAAAGACTTGTAAATGTTCAAAGATGCATAAGAACAGGGGACATTGAAGAAGTTGGAGACACCACACACCACACATTCTTCGAAATGCTCGGCAACTGGAGCCTCGGCGATTATTTTAAAAAAGAGGCAATAGAATTCTCCTTCGAGTTCCTAACAAAAATTTTAAAAATTCCCGTAGAAAGATTAGCAGTAACTGTTTTCGCAGGAGACAAAGACGCGCCAAAAGATATTGGATCTTCAAAAATCTGGGAATCCCTAGGAATACCAAAACAAAGAATTGCATTTCTTCCAAAAAAAGATAACTGGTGGGACCCCGCAGGAAACACTGGCCCATGCGGTCCTGACACAGAAATGTTCTACTGGAAATCAACATCCGAGAAAGCTCCGGAAAAATTCAATCCCGACGACAAAAACTGGGTCGAAATCTGGAACGATGTTTTAATGCAATATAATAAA
>CAYQLQ010000002.1:25399-32999 GCA_964418495.1 Candidatus Woesearchaeota archaeon
CGAACAGCGTCGGCAGGAAAATTCAAGTCTGGGCTTGCAGATAATTCAGAAGCAACAACAAAACTTCACACAGCCGCGCATCTTCTCATGCAAGCGCTCCGCGCGATTTTGAAAAATCCAAACATAATGCAAAAAGGCTCAAACATAACTCCGGAAAGATTGCGAATGGATTTTAATTTTGACAGAAAACTTACAGACGAAGAAATCAAGCAAGTCGAGGATTTAGTAAACGCGAAGATTCAGCAAAAATGCGAAGTCTGCGTCGAAGAGATGACTCCAACAGAAGCAAAGAAAAAAGGTGCCATCGGAGTTTTCGACGACAAATACAACGACAAAGTTTCTGTCTATTCAATCGCGGATTTTTCAAAGGAAATCTGCGCAGGCCCGCATGTCAAAAACACCTGCGAACTTGGAAAATTCAAAATCACAAAACAAGAATCTTCTTCTGCAGGCGTGCGAAGAATTAAAGGAGTGTTAGAATGAATAAAACAATAAAAATCGCGGCGATTGATTCCCTTGCTACAGCCTTGTATATCATCCTCGTAGCCTCATTTATGTTCTACATTCAAAAAACATTTCCAAACAATCTCCCAATAGTTCTAATTCCAATCGCCATGTTATTACTTTTTGTTTTTTCGGCCGCCCTTACAGGATTTTTAGTTTTTGGCAAACCAGTTATGCTCTACCTCGATGGAAAGAAAAAACAAGCACGCTCCTTACTCGGATACACCCTCGGATTTCTACTCATTATAACAATCCTCGTATTTATTATACTTATCTCTTACGCTAATCTTTTCAGCTAATCCCAAAACTTAAAAACTCTCTTTCTAAATAAATTTATGACAGAAAACGAAAACTGGGAAAACCCCGCGTGCGTGTTCCCAATTTGCCCGAAATGCGGCAAAGGCTACCTCCTCCCATTCTCATACAAAGAAGACGTCTTTGAAAAATGGAAATGCTCTAACCCAGAATGCAGTCATGTAATTGAAAAAAGATAATTCTAGAATAAAGATTGAATTGCTTTTATAAACGCAAAAATAAGAATGACTGCTAATCCTATTTTAATAATGTCAAGCAAATTAATCTGTTCTTTTTTCATTTTGGATTGCTAATTCTAATTTGTTTAAACGGTTGTAGATATTTAAACTTTCCGCTATTTTATTAAATTTATTATGGAGGAATAAAATCCTCTCCCGATTATCAAAAATATAATAACTAATGACTACCAAAGCGAGGAGATTTCCTCCAACAATCCAAAAAAGGAGGTTATACTTCTCAACGAAAAAACCAGAGATAAGTGCTAAAACCGATAACATTCCCAAGATAATATTAAAAATATCTACTCTCGCACTCATTGTTAAGATTAGAATTATCAATTAATAAAGATTTATATACTAAAAATAATCAATCAACCAAATAAACCGCATCATTCGGACGAACCTTTCCCTTAACTTTCAAACCAATCGCGTCGCCTTTTTTCGCTTTCTCAATCTTATCGTGATCAATCTGCATGCTCGCGACTTTCTGCTCAAAATCTGTCGTCGCTCCTTTCACACGAATCTTCTCCCCAACCCTCAACGGGTTCTTAATCTCAACCACAGCCACGCTGACATGGTCAAAAAAATGCGTCACTCGCCCAATCTCAACCGCCTTCTTCTCCGCAGACTTCACAACTTTCTTCACCGCCTTTTTCCTAACAGATTTCTTAGCAATCTTTTTTTTAACCGGTTTCTTTTTCGCAACCTTTTTTTTAACAGATTTCTTCACCATTTTATAGAATAACCAGGATTAGGAAATATATAAATGTTTTGGGTTGCCCAACAATCACTTCTTAGCCTGCTTCCATAAATACTCAAAATAATTTTTATACCCTTGAGCTATATCCTTATTTCTTATTGTGATTATTATTGGTTTTTCTTTAATTAAATGAATTGCAATCCAATCCCCAAAAACCGAAGTAGTGACCTCGCTCTTAACATCTAAAAACCTAAATTGCATTTTCTTAAAAACAAAAGCTTCGGTTCCCTTATATTTCTTATCTCCGATTACTCTGATTTTAGTATTTGATTTTTGAACTTTTTTCACAACAGCAGGCATTTCATATAATTCAAAATAGGCTCTTCCAGTAGAACCAAAAGAACAAAATTCTTTTTCTTTTAAACCCAAATTAACAAACGCCCTTACACCTTCCTTACCCTCATAAACATTAATCTCTGTTTCTTGATTCTTTTCAACATTAATCTTATTTAACTCCTGAATCAAATCCAATGCCAAAAGCTCTTTAGCCTTTATCGAATTCAACAAACTCGCAGGAGTCAAAATAGAAAAAACTTTCTTATTATTCTTAATCACATAACTAACCTGTCCTTTTTCTATCAAATGATTCAGAACTGTATATGTAAGGGTTCTATCCATTCCTAAATTTTTAGCTACCTGATTCGCAGATAACTCTGCTTTTTTTACTAATTCTAAATATACCTTTGATTCATTTCCAGTTAATCCAATTTCCTGCAATTTTTCTAGAACTTCCATATTAATCTATAATTCTCTAGTATAAAAATGTTGTTATCTTTAATAACAACTTAGATTTAAAAGGTAAAAATCAAGGAGTAATATTATGGAAAACAACACAGAAACAAATCCAAAAATTGAAATGGATAGACAAAAAGAAAGCCCTCTCGTAAATTTTTTAAGTGTTATGGCGGGTCTTGGTCTAGGAGCTTTGCATAGTCATACATTCTATAAATTAATGGATAAAGCGGGAATGTATGAACCCTCTGGCAATGCAGCATATCCTAACCTTGCTACATTTGAAGGATTTATGTACCAAACAGCTGGGGCACTAGGAACAGCTGCTCTAACTCTTGGAGGATTGTATGTATGTAATAAAGCTTTAAGATGGATTAGGAATAGAGATTAATTCTCATCCAACAATCAACCCCGGCTTCCCGGGCTTAGCATTAATTTTCTTTCCCTCAGACTTCGCGTCTTTAATATTCAAAACCTCAACTTTCAAACCAACAGAACTTTCTATTTTCCCTTTCGCATTTTCATAAATCTCAATCTCGCTCGGAATCGCATAAATCTTAACCAAACTTTTCCCTGTTTCCCCTCGCTGTTCCAAAATCTTCAAAATATTCCTAACATCTTCCGCAACTTTCTCAACACTCTTTTCCTGCTGCTCCAACTTCTCGTCGATTTTCTTCTCATCACACTTCGGCCAATCGGCCAAACTAATAAACCCTTTATTTCCCAATTTCTCCCACAACTCCTCTGTAATATGCGGACAAAAAGGCCCCAACAATTTCAAACTCTTTTCAAGAACATCCCTCGAAGTTTCCGACGGCAAAAAATCAAAAAGTTCCCTAATCCTAATAATCGCAAGATTATACTGAAAATTTTCAATCTGTCCAGTCACTTCTTTAATTGTCCGATTCAACCGACTTTCAGTGAGCGCGTCGGATTTCCTAATCTTAACATTTTCAAAATATTCAAGAACTTTTCTAATAAATTTATAACTTCCCTGCACACCATCGTCGCTCCATTCCATCTGTTTCTCCGGCGACGCAATCGCCATCAAAAACAACCGCGCAGTATCAATCCCATACTTATCGGAAATCTCTGTCTGATAAACCACGTTCCCCTTTGACTTCGACATCTTCGCCCCGTCCTTGTAAACAATTCCCTGATTAAACAAATTAGTAAACGGCTCGTCGATTTTCACAAACCCCAAATCCCGCAACACCTTTGTAAAAAACCGCGCGTAAATCAAATGCATCACCGCGTGCTCTGCCCCGCCAACATACTGGTCAACCGGCATCCAATAATTCACAGCCTTCGCATCAAACGGTTTATTCTTTTCATTCGGAGAACAAAATCTCAAAAAATACCACGACGAATCAAAAAATCCTCCCATCGTATCTGTATCTCTTTTCGCCTTTCCCCCACACTTCGGACATCGCACATCCAAAAACTTCTTCGACGACAAAAGCGGATTTTTCTTCCCACCAAACTTAACATCCTCCGGAAGTTTAACAGGCAAATCTTTTTCCTTCACCGCAACAACCCCGCACTTATCACAATAAACCATCGGTATCGGCGTCCCCCAATATCTCTGCCGCGAAATCAACCAATCCCTTAATTTATACTTAACAGTTTTTCTTCCTAATTTTTTCTTAGACAATTCCTTAGTAATTTCCTCCTTCGCCTTATCATTATCCAAACCATTAAACTTCCCAGAATTAATCAATTCTCCTCCTCCAGTAAAGGCTCTTTCTTTTGAGGTTTTAAAACAATTAATCGCGTTTTTTGCGAAAGGTGTTATATTTTTATTTTTCAAAAAATTCTCTAAGGTAAATTCAAGAATAGACTTGCCTTCGTTGAGTTCGAGGAATTTTTTTTCTATGCCAGTCACATAAAAAACACTGTGCAATTTACCTTTTTGTAAAGAAGAAGTATTCCCAATAAAATTAATCTGGCAATCATTTAAATCTAAATTTAACTCTTCCTTTAATTCTCTTTTAATTGCATCTAACCCAGTCTCCCCTTTTTCAACAGCACCTCCAAAAAGCCCAACCATGTTTGGGTAAATCTTCGTATCTCCATCTCTTTCCTGAAAAAGAAATTTTCCATCTTTTGTTTTTAATATAGCTTCGACAGCAATAACTTCTCCCTGTTCTTTTCCCTCAATAACTCTTTTAATCTCAATTCCATATTTTTTAGCAAACTCAAAATCTCTCTGGTCGTGCGCCGGAACAGCCATTACCATTCCGCATCCATAATCAGCGACGACAAAATTCCCAACATAAACCGGAATCTTTTCATTTGTCATAGGATTAACCGCATACGAACCTGTGAACGCGCCCTCTTTCTCCAACACCTCTGCATTCTCTCCAGAATTTATTTTTTTCAAAAAAGCTTCAACCTCTTTCTTCTGCTTATCAGTAACCAACCCCATCAATCTTGGATGTTGTGCCGAAACAACCATAAACGTAACTCCAAAAATAGTATCTGGACGGGTTGTGAAAATTGGCCATTTATCTAAACAAGAATTAAGAACCTCCGGCTCCACCTCCCCTCGAACATGGTCCGCCTCCGCAATAAAATCCACAATCCTCGCAGAAAGTTCTCTAGAAAAATAATCCGCACTTTCAGAAGAAACAACAGAATCATTCTTCGCTCTTAGAATTATAATCTCTTTTGCATTTTCCTTAATCTTCTCGAAATCAAACTTGCCGTCAAAAGTTTTTTCAAAGGCTCTTAATGTTGAAGGTTTATTGTGCTTAATAGGTCCTGCAACTAAAATTAACTTTCGAATAGGTTTCTTTAATTGTTCCACAACCTTCAAGGCAATAACACTTCCCAAACTATGTCCAAGAAGAATAGTATCTTCATTAAAAGTATGATTTTTCAGAACATAAGAAATCTGTTCAGGAATATTCGGATTGTTTGTATTCGGAAGTCGTGGAACATGCACCTCGTTCCCTCTTTTCTCAAGTTCATTTTTTAACCAAGTTCTAAATCCCCCTTCAGGAGTTCCTGTGTAACCGTGAAGCAGAATATAATTAGTTTTGGATTTAGTTTCAATTTCATTAAGAAGTTCAGGAAATTCTTTTGTCCCCGTATCTTCTTCGGTAAAATGCCCATGATTTTTTACGTCAATTACCTTTCCTCCTAAAATTTTTTTAATAATACTTACATTTTGGAGAATTCCTTTCATATCTTTTTTATCATAAAAAATAATCAATTCATCATAATAATTTTTTAATGATTTATCAAACTTAAAATTAACAAATTCTTTCAACCAATCTGCTTCACCATCATGAACAACATAAGGAGCAACTAAAATTAATTTCTTAATCTTCCTTTTTGTTTCTTCTAACCAACGAACTAAAAACCCCGCACCAGCAGAATGCCCAATCAAAATACTATTTTTATTAATTTTATTTTTCTCAAAAACTTTTTTCCATTTTTCATAATTTGGTGACCAATCCATGGGATAAAGTTCATGAGAAACGTTTATTCCTTGTTTTTCTAATTCATCTTTTATCCAAGGAAACCAATGCCTCTGATTTTCTCGGGGAAACTCTAAACCCTCTTTTTCATTGTCATTACTCCCATGAACAAGCACAACATTTGAAATCTCCGACGGAGTTTCAATCTCAAAATCAATTTCAGTTCCCGAAGATTTCCCAATCCAATTTCTCTGCATGGTCTTAATTCTTTCAAACCAATTAATCTTATCCAACCCGTCGAGAAGTTCGTCAGCATAAGCAGTTGTTTTCAAAAACCATTGCTCAAGTTCCTTACTTACAACCTCTGTCCCGCATCTCCAACATTTCCCTCCTTCAGACTCTTCATTCGCAAGCACCGACTCGCACTTCGGACACCAATTCACAGGCGCCTTCTTCCGATAAACCAAACCCTTCTCATAAAACTTAATAAAAAAATACTGATTCCATTTGTAATAATCCGACTCGCACGTCGAAATCATCCGACTCCAATCGTAACTGTTCCCCAACGCAGTAAAATATTCTTTTATTTTCGCAATCGAATTCTTAGTATAAACCTTCGGAGAAATCCCTTCTTTCTTCGCCGCGTTCTCTGCCGGCAAACCAAACGAATCAAAACCCATCGGATAAAGAACATTAAAACCTTGCATTCTCTTAAACCGCGCATATATATCCCCTATCGTAAAATTCCGAACATGCCCCATATGAAGAAACGCTGCCGACGGATACGGAAACATTTCCAAAACATAAAATTTCTTCTTCTTACTATTCTCACTAACTGCAAAAACTTTTTTCTCCGCCCACCGCTTCTGCCACTTTTTCTCTATCTTCGAAAAATTAATCTCTCCCATTATTATAATTAAACTTCGCGGTTTAAATTACTTGCCCTTTCACGTTTTCTCTGCTCGCACAAAACTAAATATTCTTTCAAATCAGATCCAACTCCGTCGTCAAAAATAAGTTCAATTCCAGGAGATCCCCTTAAATTATAAACTCCTTTAATATTATATTTTCTTCCGTGCAAATTCCACTGCCCCCGCGTCGCAGGTAAACTAGACTTTCTAACTCCTTCATAAACACGATTCTCTAAATCCGCATCATTCAATCCCGCTCTCCGAATTAATATCTCTGTCATAGAGATATCCAAAAAAACATATTTTTAAATATTGCCGTTATCTAGTTTAATTATGGAAAAAATCGAAGCAGTCCTAATTGGAAACACTGCAACTAGCAACAACCAAGAAGCGCACGCGCTGTTTAACAAAAGCAGTTTCGGCGAACCCTCTGGAGAAAAAATCCAATACACACTTTCAGAAGTGCTGTTTCTCGTCGAGGAAAAAAAGATGGACGTAATATTAAAAGACAAAAAACTCACAAAAGGCGAGCTCCTGAAAAAATTCCACAGCATCGATAAAAAAATTTCAGTGAAATATCCTGTCTACAAAGACCTTCGAAAAAAAGGCTACGTCGTGAAAACCGCACTGAAATTCGGAGCAGAATTCAGGGTTTATGAAAAAGGCAGCCGCCCCGGACAGCGACACGCGAAGTGGATTGTGTTCACAGACCACGAATCAAACAAACTCTCATGG
>CAYQLQ010000003.1:0-32536 GCA_964418495.1 Candidatus Woesearchaeota archaeon
TTGTGGAGAATGCGTAGGTCGTCAAGGAAGAGTCTGGTGCGTCCAATCCGGAAGTGCTGGAGCGGACTGTAAGGCTTCTTGTGCTCCTTTAGAAATGCCTATAACGCGTTTAGCGGATTGTGGAACTTGTATTTATCCTGTAGAGGGGAAATGTGAAGGAAGTATTCTCAAAGAGTGTAGTCTTGATAGAACTACATATATTTATACCAACTGCGTAGCTCTTGGGGGGACTTGTAATTTAGCTAGGACTTCTGTTGGAATTTTTGCTTGTATTAATGAATATGGAAATCCTATTGGAGATGATAATGTCGCTATAAATGACGGACCTCCAATTGTAGATTTTGATAATAACTGCGTAGTTGATATTCGTGATTTTGAAAAATTAAAAGAGAAATGGGCAGATAAAGATATTAAAGATTTGATTGAGATGGCGATGAATCTCGGAGTGGTTGTTTGCTAATGGAAAAGAAAATTTTAATTGGTGTTGTGATTGGGTTAATTGTGATAGCAGGTGTTGTCGGGGTTCTTCTTAATAAAAATGTTTTGTTCTCGCCGATGATTAAAATGAGTATTGAGCCGTCGACTGTTCGCGTTGGGGTTGGAGAGAGATTTGACACGAGTGTTATGATTTCAGAGGTTTATAATTTTACAGGATTTCAATTTGATGTGACATATAATAAAAAAGCTCTTGAGTTAATTTCAGTAAGTGTTGGGGATTTCTTTTCTTATGATGAAAGCGAAAGCGCGAATCCTTATTTATTTATTGAGGGAGTTAGGGAAGCAGGCACGCAAAAAATGATTGCAGGAGCCAGGACTTCTAAAGGGAAAAACCTTGACGGAAAAGGGGAATTGGTTAAATTGAGATTCAAGGCAATCGGAGAAGGGGATTCTGATTTAAAATTAGAAAGTATTTTTCTTGTTGATTCTGAGAATTCTTATTTGAACGCGGAGAAAACTTCGGCGGAAATTTTTGTAAAAGGTGAAGGCAAAAGTGCGTTTTCTGGGAACTATATTTTCATCGGATTGGTGGCTTTGGTTGTAATTTTGATAATAATTCTTCTGATTATTTTCTTTGTGAAAGAAATTAATAATTCTAACGAAGAAATGAGATAATTTCTTTTCACCGTCGATAAAACCGCAGAAAGCTTTATAAATAAAGGATATTTTCGTATTGAATAATTGGAGCTTCTATTAAAATGACATCAAAAAAAGATTACGGGGCGGGTTCGATAACTGTCCTTGAAGGGCTGGAAGGTGTGCGGAAACGGCCGGCAATGTATATTGGTTCTACTGGGAAGGAGGGTTTGCATCATCTTGTTTATGAAGTTGTTGACAATTCGGTGGACGAGGCGTTGGCGGGTTTTTGCAAAGAGATTAATGTTTCAATAAATAAGAATGGGTCGGTTACAGTGGTTGACGACGGGCGGGGAATTCCGGTTGATATTCACGAGAAGTATAAAGTTCCGGCGGTGCAGGTTGCGTTGACAAAACTTCACGCGGGCGGAAAGTTCGACAAAAAATCGTATATGATTTCTGGAGGTTTGCACGGTGTTGGTGTTTCGTGCGTTAATGCGTTGTCTAAAAAATTAATTGTTGAAATTCGGAGGGAGGGGAAAATTTATTCGCAGGAATATTCGCGCGGCGACGCGAAGACGAAACTGGTTGTTACAGGAAAATACGATTCTGGGGCTGATGATTTGAGCGGAACGACAATTACCTTCTGGCCGGACGAGGAAATTTTTTCTGCGACTACATTTGATTACAAGGTTCTTGAAACGCGATTTCGGGAAATTGCTTTTCTTAATGCGGGTTTGAAAATAAAACTTTTTGACGAGGCGACGAATAAACGCGAAGAATTTTTCGCGGCAGGAGGTTTGATGGAGTTTGTGAAATGGCTGAACAAGTCGCGGGAAGTTTTGCACAAGCCGATTTATTTTAAGAGGGAAGTCGACCACACAATGATTGAAATTGCGATTCAGTATAATACGAGTTATCAGGAAAATATTTTTGGGTTCGTGAATACGATTAATACTGTTGAGGGCGGGACGCATGTGTCGGGTTTTAAGACGGCGTTGACGAGGGTGTTGAATGATTACGCGAAGAAGACGAATATGTTGAAGAATGATAATTTGATGGGCGATGATGTGCGAGAGGGAATTACAGCGATTGTTAGCATTAAGATTGCAGAGCCGCAGTTTGAAGGACAGACGAAGACGAAGTTGGGGAATTCGGAAGTTAAAGGTTTTGTTGATTCGATTGTGTCGTCGGCACTTTCGGAATTTTTTGAAGAGAATCCGTCGGTGGCGAAGAGAATTGTTTCGAAGGCGCTTGATTCTGCGAAGGCGCGGATTGCGGCGAAAAAGGCAAAGGAATTGGTTCGAAGAAAGAGCGCGTTTTCGCTTGGGGGTTTGCCGGGGAAACTTGCTGATTGTTCGCGGAAAAAATCCGACGAGACAGAACTTTATATTGTTGAGGGAATGAGTGCGGGTGGGAGCGCGAAGAACGCGCGGAATAAAGAGACGCAGGCAATTCTTCCGTTGAAAGGGAAAATCCTGAATGTTGAGAAAGCGAATCCGTCGAAGGCGCTTTCGAGCGAGGAGATTGCGAATATTATTACTGTGGTAGGAACTGGCATCGGAGAGCAATTTGATATTACAAAATTGCGATATAATAAAATTATAATTATGAGCGACGCGGATGTTGACGGCGAGCACATTAAAACACTTTTGCTGACTTTCTTTTTCCGGTTTATGCCTCAGCTTATTGAAAACGGAAATGTTTATGCTGCGATGCCGCCGTTGTATCGGGTTAGAAAAAAGAAAGACCATTATGTTTACAGCGATGAGGAATTGAAAAGAATCACAGAAAAGCTCGGGAAAGTTCAGGTGACGCGGTTCAAGGGTTTGGGTGAAATGGGCTCGGCGCAATTGTGGAGCACGACGATGAATCCGAACACGCGGAAAATAAAAAAGATTTTCATCGAGGACGCGGTTGAAGCTGACCAAGTTTTTTCAATGCTCATGGGCGACGATGTTCAGGCACGAAAACAATTCATACAAGAAAATGCGCACGACGCGAGGTTGGATGTTTAAAATGGATGAAAAGTTTTTTGACGAATTGAAAGAGAGGATTCAACCTTTTTTTGAGGGAGTTAATTCTTGTCATGATTTTTCTCATACAGAGAGAGTAAGAAATCTCGCTTTACAGATTGGAGAAAAAGAAGGAGCAGATTTAGAGATAATAAATGTGGCGGCTTTATTACATGATATTGCTCGAAAAGAACAAGATGAATCGAATGGAAAAATTTGCCATGCTATAAGGGGGGCGGAATTGGCGAAGAAGGTTTTAGAGGAATTGGAATATGACCCAGATAAAATTCAGCAGATTATTCATTGCATCGCGACCCATAGATTTAGGGACGAGAACAATAGGCCAGAGTCTATTGAAGCTAAGGTATTATTCGATGCAGATAAGTTAGATGCTATTGGGGGAATTGGAATTCTAAGAGCAGCATCTTTTTCAGGACATATTGGAGCTAAAGTTCATAATGAAAAGGTCCATGCAAATAATGCAAAGGATTACTCTAAAGACGATACTGCTTTTCGAGAATTCTTAGTCAAGCTAAGTAAGATAAAAGATAAAATCCTTACATCATCTGGGAAACAAATCGCAGAAGAAAGAAATTGTTTTATGGAAAATTTTTTTAATCAGGTAAATAAAGAAGTAATGGGAGAGTTATAAAATGCCAAAAATATCAAAAATAGCGACGCCAGATTGGATTAAGGAAGGTTATGATTCGCCTCAGGAGTATGCGAAAGCGACAGGGAAAAAGACAGAGAAAAAGATTGAGAAGAAGTTTAAGATTCGCGAGTGCCCGAAGTGTGGGAGTGACGAGGTGGGGTTGGTGCTGTCAAACAGCGACGCTGAAGAAGGTGGAGGGCGGGAGTGGGAGTGCCGGAAGTGCGGATGGAAAGGAAGTGATATTATCAAAAAAGAATTAACCGAAGACGAGTTGATGGAATATTTAGATAAAAAAGGAGAGGAAGTCGCGTAAAATGACCGAAGAAATAAACGAAATAAAAAAAGAAGAGAAGGGAGTGTTGAATACAGAAGTTACAGGCGAGATGAAGAAATCGTATTTGGACTATGCGATGAGTGTTATTGTTTCGCGGGCGATTCCGGCGATTGAGGACGGGATGAAACCGGTTCAGCGACGGATTTTGCATGCGATGAATCTTCTTGGATTGAGGCCGGGATTTCAGACGAAGAAGGCGGCGAGAATTGTCGGTGATGTGATTGGTAAATTTCATCCGCACGGCGACGTTGCGGTTTACGACGCGCTGGTTCGATTAGCGCAGGATTTTTCTTTAAGATATCCTCTTGTTTTCGGACAGGGTAATTTTGGTTCTATCGACGGAGATCCTGCTGCTGCGATGCGTTACACCGAGGCACGGCTTACTCCTATTGCGATGGAATTGCTTTCTGATATTGATAAAGAAACTGTGAATTTTCTTCCTAATTACGACGGTTCGTTGAAAGAGCCGGAACTTCTTCCGGGGAAACTTCCTGCGCTTGTGATTAACGGGGCGTCGGGAATTGCGGTCGGAATGGCTACGAATATTCCCCCTCATAATGTTACAGAAATTTGCGACGCGATTCTTGCTTACATAAAAAAGAAAGATATCACAATTGACGAGCTTTGCGAAATTGTGACTGGGCCGGATTTCCCGACAGGCGGAAGTGTTTCAGGCGACATGGTTGATTTGTATAAAACTGGAAGAGGGCGGTTGGTTATGCGCGGAAAAATCGGGACTGAGATTGTTAGGAAAAAAGAAGTTCTGGTGATTTCGGAAATTCCGTATATGCTTAACAAGTCGTCGCTGATTACGCAGATTGCGGAGTTGGTTCGCGATAAAAAACTGAAAGATATTTCTGAACTGCGGGACGAATCGTCGAAGGGAAAGATTCGGATTGTGATTGAATTGCGGAAAGACGCGGACGCGAAGTTTGTGATGAATCGGCTGTTTAAGTTTACGCGGTTACAGGATTCTTTTAATGTGAATTTTCTTGCACTTGTTGGCGGGCGACCGAGAGTTTTGAATCTTCACGATGTTATGAAAAATTATGTTGAGTATCGGAAGAAAATTATTACGAATCGTTCGAAGTTTGAATTGAAAAAAGCGCAGGAGCGACTGGAGATTGTCGAGGGAATGTTGATTGCGTTGAAGAGTATTGATAAAATTATTTCTATGATTAAAAAAGCGAAGGGAACGACTGAGGCGTTGGAAGTTTTGGTGAAGGATTTTGGGTTGACGCGGAAACAGGCGCAGGCAGTTCTTGAGACGAAGTTGCAACAGTTGACTTCGTTGGAGCAGGACAAATTGAAAAAAGAGAACGCGGATTTGACGAGCGTGATTTCTGATTTGCAGAAAATTCTTGGAAGCGTCGACGAGGTTTTGAAAATTATTTCTAAGGAAGTTAGTGAGTTGAAGAAAAATTACGGCGATGCGCGGAAGACGAACGTTCTGAAAAATATTCGGGAATTGAAAGAGAAAGATTTGGTGCAGAAGAAAGATGTTGTTGTGACTATTACAGATAAGAGTTATTGTAAGCGGATGGATGTGCAGAGTTACAAGGAGCAGAATCGTGGCGGGCGGGGAATGGTTGGAAGTGGGTTGGCGACGGGTGATTTTGTGAAGCAGTTGATTACGTGCTCGACGCACGACTATCTGATGTTTTTCACGTCGAGGGGAAGGGTGCTTTGGTTGAAGGCGTATGATATTCCGGCGGCGGAAAGATACAGCAAGGGGAAGGCGATTGTGAATATGTTGAGTTTGAAAGACGAGACTGTTACGAATGTTATTTCAGTTACGAATTTTGAAGATGATTTATTTATGACGACGAGGAAGGGAGTTGTTAAGAAGATTGCGTTGAAGCATTTTTCAAAACCGCGGGCGTCGGGATTGCGGGCGATAAATCTTCCGCTGGATAATTCAGATGTTTTGATTGGCGTCGAGATTGTTCAGAAAGGACAGGAAGTTTTGATTGCGACTAAGAGAGGGTTGGCGATTCGGTTTAATAGCGGGGATGTTCGGACGATGGGGCGGGCGAGTTACGGAGTTACAGGAATAAAACTTAACAAGGGCGACGATGTTGTTTCGCTTGAAGTTTTGCGGACGAAGGAGATTCTGACGATTACGAAGAATGGGTATGGAAAGCGGACAGATGTGAATGATTATCGGAAGACAGCACGGGCGGGAAAGGGTGTTATTAATTTGAAGATTTCAGAGAAGACGGGGGAGGTTGTGACGACAGCGTCGGTGAATGAGACTGATACTGTGATTGCGACGACAGCGAAGGGGATTGTTATAAGAACTTCTTTGAAGGACATTCGTGTTATGGGGCGCGCGGCGCAGGGTGTTCGGATTGTAAAACTTCAGACAGGTGATTCTGTTACAGATTTAGTTAAGGTTCCTGAGCACGAAGAAGTTAATGTTGAGAGTGAGTGATTATTCTGGGGTTCACATAGAAATGTTTAAATACTCTATTGTATAAGTTTATACAACTAAGATGGAAGAGAAATTAAATGTTTTGCATTACCCAAAATTAGATTCAATTTTGAGGGTAGAGAAAGCGATTCAAGACAGCGAAGACTATCTAACAAGAATGGAGCTTTGGAATAATCTCCCCAAAAAAATGCAATATCAGACATTCAAATTAATCTTACAGTATTTGGAGATGTCAAATAAAATAATGTTTCAGGACGACAAGATAGTTTGGATATTTCCTAATAACGAAAAGCTGAACAAACTGATTCGAGGGGCAGTTAAGGTATGAAGGAGACAATTCCTCAATTAAGTCAGGAATTATTTAAAATAAAAATAGGGATAGAAGAAGAGTTAAGCAATGGAAATAAAACAAATGAGGATTTGTATGATTTAATTCTAAAAACAATTGATTTTCTCAAAAATGAAAGAACTGGAGAACCGATTTCTAAAAAATTACCGATTTACAAGTATTTTGAAAAAGAGTACGGAATAACAAATCTTTTCTTAATAAAAATTTCCAAAGAAGCGAGGGCATTTTATACGAATGTTGCGGAGGGAGAATATAAAATTTTACAAATTATTTTAGAAGTTCATAAGACGCATAAAGAATATGAGAAAAAGGGTGGGTATAATTGAGTTAAAACCGCCTTCGGCGGATTGATTGAGGGATTAAGGGGATATTATTTTTTGTGTTATCTCTTTCCATTTCCTATTCGAGAATTTTGTAAATTTAAATTTTTTGATTTTTTTATTGGAAAGTAAAATTTTGAGGATTATTTGTTTCTTCTGTTCTGGCACGTTTGGAGAGATAGAATTAAATTTAAATCTTTTTTGATCGGACGTAGATTTTACTTCGATCTTAACGCCTTCACTATTTATTAAGTCCCATTTTTCATGAGGTTCTTTATTCTTTTGAAAATCTTTTTTCCATCTGTGCTTAATTCTTTTGGAATTAAGTAATCTTATTGCTATTTTTTCTGGATCTACTTTGAGCATTTAAACTTTTTATTTTAATGTTGGGATATTCACAGTACAAGATGGCATGTTGTTCTCGTAGCAATTATTAAGAGTATTGTATGCATATTGCCATTGTGTATGTAGTTCTTTAATATTGGTTTCACATTTATCAAATGTTTGAATTTCTGTAAAATTGTTGAGTATATTAACTACCCACATTATAAAGAAAACTATTGCAAGAATAATGGCAATCCTTTTAACCCAATCTTTTCTTTTTGTCATGATTCTTCTAAAGATATATTCTTTAAAAAGTTATCTTTTAAGATTTGAATAAAATTAATATTAATGCCTTTTCTTAAATTCCTCGCACATATAATTATATTCGCACCAGTTGCAGAGTGCTGATGTGCAGGCGGGGAATTCGGTGGTGTTTTCGATTTTTTTGATTAGTTTTATTGTTTCTTTTTTGAGTTGCGCGAGTTGTTCGTTGGTTCGGCTCGAGCAGATTTTGGCGTCGTGGGCGAGGTAGTGCCAGATGAGGCAGACTTTTTTGTCGTTGCCGAAAATTTCTTTTATTGCGATTGAGTAGAGCGCGAGTTGGCGGTCGGCTTCTATTTTTTCTTTTGTTGGAAGAGAGTTGGAGGTTTTGTAATCGTGGATTTCATATTCTCCGGTTTCTGGATTATATGCGAGCCGGTCGATGAAACCTTGGATTTTGTGCTCGCCTTTTTCGTCGAGGTTTATTAGGATTTGTTTTTCTGTTTCAAGTGTGTTGTCTTCGAACGGCGAGTGGCGGTTGCAGTAGTCGACGAGGAATTTGATTCCTTTGTTAAAATAATCTTTAGGTGTTGTGTTGTTCCGGACGATTTTTATTTCAGGGAAAAATTCCTGTTCCCACGCAGCGATGTAAGCGGTTAAAACTTCGTCTGTTGAGGGAATTTTTCCTGCTTTGGAGTTGAGATTATTGTAGAGCCATTCGAGAGCAGAATGAACGCAGTTTCCGAGGAGCGCTTCGATGGTCGTGTCTATTTCAGGAATTATTTTATCAATGTATTTGAGTTTGAATTTGAATGGACATTGTTCGAAAGTCGATAATCGCGAGTGTGAGTAGGTTCCCATAGGGGTTCATAGAAAGAGGCTTTATAAAATTTTGATACTACGGGTAGGTTATTTTTTGTCCCAAATAATTTCTGTGTGTTGATATGCGAAGTGGATGTCTTTGGCGTTTTTGATTTGCTTGAAGATCTCTTGGGTGATTTCGCTTGAGACTTTTTGGCGAACTTTTGCTGGCGCGAAGTATCTGATGTGGATATTTATTCCGTTTTGCTGGAAGTAGGTTCGGATGTAGGGTTCGTTGTTTGTGATTGCGTCGTAATCTTTTGTTAAGCTTTTGGCTGCTTTTTTGCAGATTTCCATTGCTTTGTCGAGGTTGCTTTTGTAAGTTATCGCGACGACGACTTCGTCGAGAATGTAGTCATCTTGCAGAGTGTAGTTTATTATGTTTTGCTCGAAGAGGATTGAGTTCGGGACCATGATTATTCTTCCTGAGTTTTCTTCGCTCGTCGCTATTCCGCCGATTTCTTTTAGATACACGTGAGTTAAAGTTATGTCAGAGACGTCACCGCGAACACCGCCGATAATTATTCTGTCGCCGATTTCAAACGGACGTTTTGTTACGACCATAATCCATCCTGCGATTCCTGTGATTGGTTTTTGCAAAGCCCAACCGAGGGCGGCGGAAAGTAGACCAACTGTAAGTCCGAGACTACTCCATGAACCAGAGTAGGAAAATATTGCAATGATTATTACGAGGACGTAGAAAAGGTATTTTATTATTCGCGAGAAAATTTCGACGTTGGAAATTTGTTTTTTTGTTCGTGCTCTTTTGAGGAGGATTCTTCGAAGCCAGTTTATCGCGAGGGTGAAAATTACAAAAATAAAAACCACGAGGATTACTGTTCGCAAAGCTGGGACGTAGTTTTTTAATCCTGCAAGGAGTGTAAGAATTTTTTCGAACATATTAGAAAAGGATTAAGAGTGTTTAAAAATTCTTGCTTTTTTTTCTGCGAATCTTGAGACAATCACAATTCCGATAACCGCGACGAGCGTGATTGTTGCCGCGCTGATGAGTTTCCCCTGAACTGGGCTAAGTGCTGTGATTTTATTTACATACTCTGTGATGACGTCGCGCCACGCGAGTGCGATTAAAAAACCGAACGCTGCGGTAATTGCAGTCACGACAGCTTTTCGCATTTCTTGTCGAAGTTTCAACGCTGACGCTTTTGTTCTTTCACTTAAATTTGATTTTTCCTCTTTTTTCATTTTTTATTTAAATAATTTCGCCCCAACCGATTAGTCGCCAGTGTTGTGCGATGTTTCTTGCGATTCCGACGTTGGCTCCCGGGAGCGCGACGATTGGAATGTTAAGAGATAGTTCTACTTCGTCGCCGGAGATTTTTTCGATTGTTCCGACGGTGATTGTTGTGTTTACGCTTAGCATCAGCATTTCTTTTCCTTTTAGCGGCGCGACTGCATCGTGAGTTTCGGTTCCAAGAACTTCTTTGAATAATTTTGTTTTTAGTTTTAGAGACTCTGTTATTTCTGGTAGGTTTCCTTTTATTGAAAGAAGACATCCTGTGAGCGAGTCGGCTTTTGTCAGCGTCGGGTCGAGTTCGGTTTCAATAGATATGCTCGCGCCGGGATGAATTTCGTTGACTTGTTCTTTTCCGCGATGAAGCGCTACGATTTTTGTTGTTAATGTTTGGTAAGTTTGTTGATTGTTTTTCTTTATATTTAATCCGGGCTTGATTTCTATTTCGTCGCCGATTTTTAGTTTTCCGGATTTCAAAATTCCGCCGAGGATTCCGCCGTGTAGGGAGTTTATCTCTGTTCCAGGACGATTGACGTCGAAACTTCGTGCGATTAGGAAACAGGGTTTTGCGTTTTCGTCTTTTTTTGGAATCTCGAGTTTGGAAAGTTCTTCGACGATTTTGTTTATATTGATTCCCTGTTGCGCTGAAATTGGAATTATCGGCGCGTTTTCAGCGAGTGTTCCTTTGAGGAATTTTTTAATTTCTTCGGCGTTTTTTTTCGCTTGTTCTTTTGTTACTAAATCTATTTTGTTTTGGACTACGATTATATTTTTTATTCCTTTTGCCTGAAGCGCCATGAAGTGTTCGCGTGTTTGTGGTTTGATTCCTTCATTCGCCGCGACGAGAAGAATTGCAGCGTCGATAATTGCGGCACCTGAAAGCATTGTCGCCATTAGCATCTCGTGCCCCGGCGCGTCGATAAAACTTATGTAGCGGATTGGTTCGCATTTTGCGTTCTTGTCTTTTGAATTTGTTATTTCATTTCCGCATTTGTAAATTGTCATGTCGGCGTAGCCGAGTTTGATGGTGATTCCTCGTTTGAGTTCTTCAGAATGCGTGTCTGTGAATTTTCCAGTCAGCCGGCTGAGAAGCGTGGTTTTTCCGTGGTCGATGTGCCCGACAACTCCGACGTTAAGTTCTGGTATTTGTTTTGTCATATAAATTATAGAATCAAGGGGATTAAAAGCGTTTTGGTTTACTCGGATTATTATTTCTTTTCTTCGGGTTCAGCAGGTTTTTCTTTTGGTTGGTTTTGCTCTGGGAAAATTTCTGCGAGTTTTTTCGCGCCGTCTTTTAGAACTTTCAGATTGATTTGAATAATCGCAGGCGAGATAACTTTTCCCCGAACTGTTTTTCTTAATCGCAATCCTGCGGGTTTTCGGTTGATTTTTTTAAGTCCTTTTGGACGCATGTGCATTGCTTTTCCATAAGGCAGGAGAATTTTTTTAAGCGCGATTCCGTCGACGTTTTCCATTGCTGTGAAGCCAGCTTTGTCTGATGCTCCGGCGATTTCAAATTCGTAGCCGTCGAGTTCTGGCGCGACGATTTTTCCGGCGATTTTGTCGTGGAGTTCTCTACCAATAATTTCCTCTGCTTCTGCTTCCAGCTTGTAGGTTTTTCCGTCTTTGGTTGATAGATTAAATTTGAAAGGCATAGTATTTTATGCGAAAATTGGTTTTTAAAGATTTGGTTCTCAAATACCCCATTCGTCTTTATCTTTGCGTTTGATTTCTGCGATTTCTTGGAGAGTTTTTATTTCAGATTGTGAAAGAAGGTCTTTGTTTTTTTTGAATGTTTTGAACTGACTTTCGCCGAGGTCGGAATAGAGGAATTGTTTGTCAGCGAGTTGGCGTTCGAAATTTACGCCGGGAATTGACAGTGCGACTTCGGTTCCTTCTTTTGCTTCGTCGACGGATTTTTTATCTGCTTGAATATTTTTTGTTCTTCCGACTTTTATTCCGTTGTTGTCAATGAGGTTTAGTCCGGAGGTTAATTTTCCTCCTTCGATTTTTACTCCGAATATTGCGGGGTTTGAATTTCGGAAAACATATTGCGGGAGGATTTTCAGTTTGCAAATTGTCGTTAGTTGCATCAGCCTGTGCTTTTCGATTTCTTTTGCTTTTTCAGTTCTGAATTTCTCAAGGTTTTCTATTAGTTTGTAAATCACTTCGTCGGTGAGGATTTTTATTTTTTCTGAGGTGTTTAATTCTTTTGCGTCCTCCTCAAGTTCGACATTGAATCCGACGACAATTGCGTCGAGCTCGTTCATTTCGAGATTTGCTTTTGCAGAAATTATGTCGGTTTTGCTGATGTTTCCGATTCCGGCTTTTACAACAGGGACGTTTGCCTGTCTCAAAAGGACGAGCAGAGCCTCGAGACTTCCGAGCGAATCGGCTTTTGTGATGATTCCTTTTTTGTCGGTTTGGATATTTTCAGTTACTTCTTTTTTGAATATCTGTTCTATTTCTTCTTCATTGTTTTTGTAAATTACGAACGGCATTCCGGAAAGGATTTCGTTTTTTTCTGTGAGTTGCATTCGGAGTCCTGTCGACGCTGTGACTTTTTCTTTTGCTTTGAATTTTGCGCAGAGCGGGAGGATTTCTTCGAGGATTCTTATTTTTGTGATAATTGGTTTTCCGTCGAAAGATGCGATTGCGAGTTCGTCGGTTTTTGCGAGTTCGCCGTCGTAGAGAATCGCCTCGGCGTAATTATTGGACTTGTCTTTTTTCACTTCGAGGATTACGCCTTTTGCGTCTTTGCCGAGTTTGAGTTTTTCAGATAAATATTTTTGGCTCAAACCGCAGAGCATCATTATGAGTTCGGGGATTCCTTGTTTTGTTTTTGCGGAAGTTGGGATTAACGCGATTGATTTTGTGAAGTCGTCGATGTTCCAGTAGAGGTCGGCGTTGAAACCGAAGCTGTTTAGGGAGCCGGTGAGTGTCATATATCGTTCGTCGAATATTTGTTTTATTGAGTTTGGTTGGGATTCGATTGATTCTTTTAGGGAAATTTTTTCTGTATTGTTTGGGGATCTCCACCCTGAGATGTTGTCGATTTTGTTCAGCGCGATTAGGAAAGGTGTTTTGTTTAGTTTTAGGATTTTTATTACTTCGGCGGTTTGTGGTTTGATGCCTTCGTTTATGTCGATGACGAGAACTGCTAAATCAGCGAGGGAGCCACCGCGTTTTCGTAGGTTTGTGAAGGCGGCGTGACCGGGCGTGTCAATTAGAAGAAAGCCGGGAATGTTGAGGTTTATTCCGGAACTTTCAATCAGAGGACAGGCTTTTTTGAGTTGTTCAATTGGATAAAGCGTGAAAGAAATTTTCTGCGTGATACCTCCGGCTTCTTTTTCCTGGACACAGCTACTTCGAAGACAATCGAGTATGCTCGTCTTTCCGTGGTCCACGTGCCCGCAAACCGTCACGATTGGCTGGCGGATTAATTTTTCTGTCATTACATTTAGAGAACTAAGGGATTTTTAAAGATTGGGAATGAGAAGATTTTTATAGTTCCTTTTTGATTTGGGCTGATGAGAGAAATAATTAAAATAAGTGGACATTGTCCAGAGATGGTTCGAGGAGGGCGTTTCCCTTTAGAAGAAATTTTAAGTGTTCTACATCTAAGGTTGTTAAAGGGCAAACCAGAACCAGATACTTCTTGTGGGATAGTCAAGGGAATAAGACATGCGTTTTGGAGGAGGGATAAATATTCTTTAGAAACAACTGGAGAAAATGTTGACCTTCAGTTTCTGAGTCGAGAAGGGGGAATTGTTTATCTTCAACTTCCTTCAGGATATGGGTTTGGAAGGGAGCTTATGGAATCTGAACCTTGTGCGTCTGTGGAAGATTAAATATTTTTTCAGTTCCATTGATATGCTTCGACGATTTTCGTGAGTGTTGTGACAGCATCAGTGAGTTGAGATTCGCGTTCGTTGTGTTTTTCTGCTTCGGGAACAATTATTAGGTGATATTTTTGTGTGATGTCTGCTGGGTCTGGATCTTTAATTTTGAAGTCTACTTTGGCAAGTTGAAATTTTTGTTGGAGGTAGGTTAAGAATTTTCTGGCGTCGCGCGGGCGGGTTGCTGGAAGTTCAAATTGAATTCCTGCGTTGTCTTCGTGAAGAACGCACCTTGAACCTGTCGTTCGAAATAAATTCGTTTCGAAGAATAAATCTTTCAGAGCAGAAACTCTGTCGTTAAGTTCCATGGAATAATTAAGTTTTTAATCTATATATCTTTTATGGTTCTATGAAATTGTTGAAAGATTTGGAAAAGAATTATGATTTGGAGCTGGCGCGCGTGGAAAGGGAAATCCGAAAGCAGAAGGCGCGGTTTGTTTTGTTGCAGTTTCCCGACGGGTTGAAACCTTATGCAACTGCGGTTGTGGATTTTCTTGAGAAAAAACTGAAAGGCGTGAAGTTTGCGATTTGGCTTGGCGATTGTTTCGGCGCATGTGACACTCCTGTTGGAATTGAGAAACTGAATTTTGATTTGGTTGTGCAGTTCGGACACAACGAGATGATGCCTATTTGAAAAGTTTTTCTATTTCCTGATTGATTCTTTTTCTTTGGTAGATGTCAGAGAGTTTGTAAATTACGAGATAGCAGATTGCGGAAATTGTGGTTGCGAGAATGAAATTGCCGACGAGGAAACTTCGTGTGTAGAAGAAAAGATTTCCGAGAACTGTGAAGTCGACGGTTTGAGTTGTTTTAAGAACTAGGTTTCCGAGTTTGAAACTGAGAAGGTAGAGCGGCGCGAGGGCGAAAATGTTCCAGACTGCGAACGACGCGAGCATTGAGATTTTGCTTGCGCTTTTTATGACAAGAAGAACGAGCAGTCCGATGAAAACTCCCAAGCCGAAAGTCGGGAGGATTGCGATGAGAGTTCCGAGGGAAAAACCGAGCGCGATTGAGTGAGGCGAGGTTTTTAATTTTAAAATTTCTTCAAAATGTTTTAGTATTTGCTTTAGCATTTCTTTTTGAGAAAAGTAACATTTAAATATTCTTTTGTCGTCGGAATAATGTAAAGGAGGTGATAAAATGACGCCGATAGAAATTATAGCATTAATTCTTGCTGTAGTTGTTGCTGTGAAACTTTTGGTTATAATGATTAAGCCGAAAGCGTGGATGAATGTTGTGGAGGTGGTTTATAGAAAGCCGACTTTGCTGATGGTGGTTTCGTTGATTCTTGCTGCGGTTGTTCTCTATTATCTGGATTTTGCAGGAATAACAATTGTGCAGATTTTTGCAGTGATGGTTTTCTTTGCTCTACTTGCTGCGATGACAGCTTCTGCGTATGCGAAGGAAATTATTGTGCTTGCGAGAAAAATGCTAAAGGACAAAAGTGTTTTGAAAAAAGCGTGGCTTGCGTTGGTGGTTTGGATTGTGCTGGTAGTCTGGGTGCTTTACACTTTGTTCGCTTAGAATAATTTATTTTTATTTTATTATTTATTATCTTCATAATCTTTATATAGTTGGGGGGTTAGGTTAGGGGATGGGCGATTATGAAGTGCGGAGGGCAGTTACTGAGGTGAGAAATCGTCTTGCGAAATATTTTGGTTCTGAAGAGGAAGCGGAAGAAGCGTCGGGAGAATTGGAAAAGATTTGCGCGAGGGATGGCTGTATAAAGCCTGTTCCGAAGGGAAAGAAAAAATATTGTTCTTCTGAATGTGCGAAGTATATGAATCGTCGGTGGGCGGCGGCGCGTTCTCGGGAAAGATACCTTGCTGCGGCAGCGTCGGTAAGACGTGCTAAAACTGGTTTGAGAGCATGCTTGAGTTGTGCTAGAAGTTTTTTATCTGAAGGTCCTTGGAATAGAATTTGTCCCCAATGTGCAGAGAGAAACGATCTGATTTCTTCAAGAGCAGAGGAATCCACAAAAGATTATTCTCCATGATTACAACCAACCTGCTAAGAGGGCGAGACCGACGAGGAATAGAAGTGCGCCGGCGATGAGGTGAAGCCATCGGATGTTTCTGTCTTTCCAACCTGAGACATCTTGGACGCGGGAGAATCCTAAGTAAACAATTAGAACAATCGCGAGCATGGGAATTATGAAAATTAAATTGTAGTAAAGGAGCCACGGTAGGGCGGCAAGTGTGCCGAGTTCGGCGAGAATTCCTGACGCGATTATGTAAGGTCCGATTGTGCATGGAAGAAGGAAAAGCGTGACGAGGAAACCGATTATGAATGCGCCGGTAGGGGAAGTTATTTTTTGAATTATTCTTTTTACTCTTGGACGAAGGAAGAGAGGCATTTCTGTTGCGAGTCCGCCTTTTTGGTAGGAGAAGAAATCTTTGACGTTCAATCCGCCGAGAATCATCGCGAGAATCGCGAGTCCTTTGTAAACTATTCCGGAGTTTGTTCGTAGGAATTCAGCGAAGGTTCGGAAGAATTGAATTATTATAATTCCGTAGAAAAGATAGCCGACGTAAATTGACGTTGTGAATGCGAGTCCGGCGTAGAGAACTTTTTTTCTTTTGTCTGGGTTTTGAATTAGAATTGCGACGAGCACCATTGTTAGGACGGCGATGGCGCAGGGGTTTACTGAATCTGCGAGCGCGAGGGCGGTGATTCTTGTTAGATTAATTATGTCTGTCATTTTTATTATGGGCAGTTGGTAAGTTCTTTTAGTTTTTCAATTGATTGAACTCCGATATATTCTTGATTATTGATAATCCATGTTGGGGTATATGTTATTTCTGCGCATTTTTCTCTTTCAAAAAAGCAATCGACGATTGTTAGATACTGAGTTGTTTCGCCGAAAAGATTTTCTTGAATTTCGCAGGCGTGGCATCCGAGCTGGACATACAGAATCGAGTTCTCGCCGATGCATTGCGCGGTTTTTTTCGAAATCGCCGGTTCAGGATTTCGGAGAACAATTATTGCGGGAACAATCACAGCGAGGATAATTCCAACTGTCCACCAACTTTTTTTATTCATAAATTATTTTAGTAAAATGTATTTTTAAAGGTTTTGGGGGAACTGATTTCTTGGAGAATTAATAATCAGGCAAATCTTCTTTTGGTTTTTCTTTGTCTGCGGGCGCGTCTAATTTTTCTTGTCCTGCGTCAGCTTCTGCGCCTTCAGGTTCTGCAGCCATTTCGTTTTCGTCGACAGAGTTTATCATTTCTTTGAATTTTGGAAAATCTGTTGAGAGAATTCTTACTCCTGCTTTTGTGAAGCCGGTGTATCTTTCGGATGTTACGAATTCCCGGATTGTCAAACCGCGCCGTCCGCCGAAGTCGTCCACGCGAATCATAATTTCAGACGTGTCGTTCTTTGGGATTTTTCCGATTTCTTTTTCCATAAAAGTTCTTAGAGAAAAGAGTATTTAAGTTTTATTGTTTATTATAGTCAATCTCAACAATCCTTAAATATGCGGATTGCGTGGTTTTTGTATGGAAGAAATTGATAAGCGCGAGTGTCCGAAGTGCCACGGGCGGGGAATTGTGAAAGAGCTCGACGGGACAGCGCATGTTTGCTGGGAATGTTTGAAAGCCGGGCGTTTGGATGTTCATTCAAAGAATTTATCTGATAGTGGAATTAGCGGGTGAGAATTTTTCCAGAAAAATACTTAGGGGATTTATGGCTTTTCTTTTGATGTCCTTCCAGTCTCATTTGAACTCCATGGGGGAATAATTCATATTATATTCTCTGGGTAATCCCTTTGGGATTAATTGTACTTACGTTTCGGGTAATATCTCTTGTTTTATATCCCTCTGTCGAGAAATCTTCTGGGAGGGGTAACAATCGATTGCTCATACGCGTCCTTAATTTATGTAGCGCTTGGGAATATAAGGCTAAATCTTCGTCATCGCTAGGAGGGGTTTGTCCCCTTAGTAAATTAAAATCTGCAACTAATCTTGAGAGAGAAGGGGAATAACTGGGTCTTAAAATCTTTTCTGGAAGGCTTGTTTTTCTGCAACTTCTTCCTGATTCATAATCGGACATAAGTCAAACAAAATATTTTTATTTATAAATATTTAGGGGGTGGGATATAACTATAGTGTTTTTGTTACTATTGGTATTTTTAGGATATTTATTTTGAACGAGCGGCTAAGATTGGGTCTACGTGAGTTCTTATTCTTCGTTGCGTTTCTTCGATTCCATTTTCAATGTAAGGGAGAAGAGGGAAACCTTCTTGTCTGGCGATTGTTCTGTATGCATCATTTACTTTCTCGTGGTATTCTTTTCCTTTTGCAGCGAATCTGCTCGGGTCGGTTTCTCGCGCAAGTCCTATTTCAACTGGAACGTCGAGGATAAGTGTTAGGTCGGGGGTTATTCCTAATGTAGCAATGGAGTTTAAATTTCTTATTAGTTTTAATCTTTCTGTTAATTCTAAATCCGCGTCTCCGGCGTAGCCTTGGTAAACTAAAGTTGAAATCCCCGAACGGTCGGCGATTATTATTTTTCCTTCTTCAAGTGCGGGTGCGACAACTTTTCTGAAAGCGTCTCTTCGCGCGGCTTCAAAAAGAAATAATTCTGTTACAGAGTCTAGGGAGTTTTTTGGGTTTCTAAGAATTTCTGCAATGAA
Source organism: Candidatus Woesearchaeota archaeon (assembly GCA_964418495.1). Lineage (GTDB taxonomy): Archaea > Nanobdellota > Nanobdellia > Pacearchaeales > GW2011-AR1 > CAYQLQ01. Next base: position 18,412 of record CAYQLQ010000003.1, read on the forward strand.
ATTTCCTTCTATGGTTATTCCGGGTTCATGGAGGTAGATGCAGTCCCGACCTTCGCTGATTAAATTATCCACGAGGATTTTTGCTTGGGTGGATTTTCCGCAACCTTCGCCGCCTTCGAGAAGAATATAAATTCCTTGGGGGTTCATTATTTCTTTTCCCATTTCCTCGCAAAATCAGGGTCTTCAATTAATTTCCTTCTTGTTTCTTGGAACATCGTTTGGATTGTTTCGTCGTCGCTGTTCCATGCCCTTTTCGTGTAATCTGGGCCTTCCCTCATTTTTTTTAACTCGGGAGCAAATTCTCTAAAGTAGCTTCCATAAATATGGAAAGAGTCTGAAATATCTGTGTACCCTCCCACGCGGACAGGTTCTCCCAATCTTTCGGATAATCTTCCTGCAACATCTCTTTGTAAATCAGTTAGGGCAAACGCGTTCATGAACCATGCTTTGTAACCGTCGCGACTTCGCCAGTGAGTATTTAAGTTGAGGACAGCTGTTCCGTCTTCGTCGCGCAGTCCACGGAACCATAATCTTTGAAGGCACGGAGGGTCATCTGTTTGAGGGTCTGCTGAAGGTATCCATGTAATTGCTTGTGCCCGCCGGGAGTATAGTGCTTCGGATAATTTGTCAACAATATATTCTAATTGGTCTATCGGAGGAAATCTCGGTGCGTTGGGGTCATCTAAATTTGTTGTTGCTGCGTAGGCAGAGACTCTTTCGTGATAAGTGTAAGTCCATTTAGTTGGGTCTGCGGGGTCTACCCAATGGTCGTGGATTCCGTCGACAACTTCCTGTCGATAGACTTCTAATTCTTCAGGACCTCCGGGGATATTCTTATGTATTCTTGGTTCTGCAAAAGGATTGTTTACTGAAATAATCATTGTCGCATCTCTACTCGGAGGGTCAATAAAATTTCCTTTATTATCTTTACTGTCGTATTCAGTTCTTACCTTAGCACCACGATTCCATGTTTCAAGAATTGCTGTTTCCCATGCGTGCGGAAGATTGTCGCCGGCAACATGAATAACGGGAATAATTCCGGTGTTAAGATTTAGTTCCTCTTCCATTCATTCTTTTAGGAAAATCTGTTTTTAAATTAATCTTCTTAGAGAAGTATATTATCTAAACTATATTTTGTAAAGTATCTATTGCAGAATACTAATCTTTCATTTCGATTTTGATGTTGACTGATTTTGGAATTTGGAGTTTCATGATGTGGTGCAGGACTTTTTCGTTTGCAGGCAGGTCGATGATTCGTTTGTGGATTCGCATTTCGAACCGGTCGAAGGTTGCTGTGCCGTCGCCGCACGGAGATTTTCTAGTCGTGACTTTGAGTTTTTTCGTCGGCAATGGAATCGGACCGCCGATAGTGATTCCAGAACGCTTCGCTAAATCTTTTATAGACCCGCAAATATTATTGAGCATTTCTATGTCGGTGCTGTTTAGTTTTACTCTTACTTTAGGCATGGGAAAATATGTTGAAGTTGGTTTTTAAAGGTTATGCTGATTGCGATAGAAATAAAAACTTCGGTTCTATTTGTCGGTATGAAAATCAACTGGAAAAAAACTTTTTGTGATTGCTGTGGTTTTGTTATTTGTAGGAACAATCGTCGCGGTTGTGCTGGTGAACATAGACAAACTGGCGATTTTGGGAAAGACTCCTTGATGGGAAATTCATAACCTTTTTATATAGGAAAAAACTTATTGTGTCGAGGTGAAATGGAACAAATTTTTATACAACTCGCGATTATTTTGCTGACGGCGTTTGTGCTTTCGTATATTGCGCGGGCGTTTAAGCAGCCGATTATAATTGGTTATATTATTGCGGGGATGATTATCGGGCCGTTTGTCCTTGGGGCGGGCGCGTCGATGGAAACGATTCATGTTTTTTCCAAACTCGGAATTGCGTTTTTGCTTTTTATTGTTGGGCTTCATCTTAATCCGAAAATTATTAAAGAAATAGGAATGTCGTCGCTGTTTGTTGGATTGATTCAGATTGCACTGACGTTCGCAGGCGGTTTTGCGATTGCGTTTTATCTTTTCGGGCTGGGCGCGGTTGAAGCGTCTTATGTCGGAATTGCGCTCGCGTTTAGCAGTACAATTATTATTATGAAACTTCTTTCAGACAATCAGCAACTGGATTCTCTTTATGGAAAAATTTCAATTGGGATTTTGATTATTCAGGACTTGGTTGCTGTCGCGGTTTTGATGTTTATTTCGGCGACGTCGTCGGGCGCGAGTTTCGGTTCGTTCGCGATTCGCGGTTTGCTGAGCGGAGCCGGACTTTTAGTAATTCTTTTTTTGGTTGGATTTTTTGTTCTTCCAAAAGCGACGCGGCACATTGCAAAATCGCAGGAACTTCTTTTCCTTTTTTCAATTTGCTGGTGCTTTCTTATTGCGGCGGCGTTTACTTATTTTGGTTTTTCAATTGAAATCGGGGCTTTGCTTGCGGGAGTCGCACTTTCAGTTTCGCCTTACAGCATCGAGATAAGTTCGAAGATTCGTCCGCTCCGAGATTTCTTTTTGATAATATTTTTTATTATTCTTGGTTTGAATGTTCAGCTTTCGAGCATCGGTTCGATAATTGTGAACGCTTTGATTTTGTCGTTATTTGTTTTGATTTTCAAGCCGTTGATTTTAATGACGCTGTTGGCGATGTTTGGATATACTAAGAGAACGAACTTTTTGGTTGGGACGACGCTGGCACAGATTTCAGAATTTTCGCTGATTGTTCTGACGTTGGGGCTTGCGATTGGACACGTGAGTTCTGAACTTTTGTCGACGCTGACGCTGACGGGGATTATTACGATTACTCTTTCTACTTATTTTATTATGTATTCAAGTTGGATTTATCACAAACTTGGAAAAGTGCTTTCGGTTTTTGAGCGGCGGGGAATTCGGAAGGAGCGGAGAATTTCGAAAAGTTATGACGCGATTTTATTTGGATACAATCGGATTGGGTTTAATATTTTGAATTCGTTGAAGAAAATAAGGAAGAGTTATCTTGTGGTGGATTTTAATCCGGACACGATTGCGGCGTTGACGAAGTTGCGGGTGCCTTGTCTTTACGGGGATACTTACGACCCGGATTTGCTGGAAGAATTGCCGTTGGATAAAATGGAGTTGGCGGTTTCGACGATTCCGGATTTTGAGACGAATGTTCTTTTGATTGAAATGATTCGGGCGGTGAATAAGAACGCGGTGATTATTGTGCGGGCGCATCAGATTAGCGAAGCGTTGGAACTTTACGCGAAGGGCGCGAGTTATGTTTTGACGCCGCATTTTTTGGGCGGGGAATATGTCGCGAGAATGATTCGCGACGAAAAGGGGGATGCGAGTGGCTATCGAGAAGAAAAAGAAAAGCATATTAAGATGCTAAGAAAAATGGAAGAAAGCGGACACGAGCATCCGAGAGTTGAGAGAGATTGATTGTTTTTGGGAAGATTTTTAAATGAATTGCTTCCTTCATAGAGGATGAGATTGGATGAATATTTGAAAGCAATTGAAGAATGTCCAGATGAAATCCTTGAAGTTATAGATGAAGGGCATAAACAGAAGGTGCATAGACTTACATGGGAATTAGGGGTTTATGATAATTGGCCAATATTTTTACAAGCTGATTTTGCTACGGTTTTAGGATATCTGCAAAGTTCTGATTATAGGAGAGGTGAAACTTTCAAAGAAAGTTCTGGGGTAAACATTCAGTTTTTTTATAATCCCGGAACTGTAGAATTACAGGTGATGGATTTTGTTCCACTTAGCTTGGGAACTAGTGATCTTACTGAGGAAGAAAAAAGTCATTCCCAAAGGCAAGAAAGAGATTATAATACTGGATTGATTTTACACCCATATCAAGATAAAATGATTGAAGGGGTTGATTGGCAAAGAGCAATAGCATTAGTTGTTAAAGATATTGGAACTTTTGCACAAAAAGAACATCTTGGGCTTTGTTTTCCAAGGTCTATGGGATGGTCTAATCTAAATGACTATTCAAGAATTGTTTATTTTGATCCTCAAGAATCTTCTGTTCCTACAGAAAATTAATCACGTCTCTTTCTCAGCTTCCTCTTCGATTTCGTCCTGAAGTCCGAAAAGGGAAAATATGAAATCCACGACGCGGAGGAAAATTTCGAGGAGAACTATAAACAGAAGGTATATTGCGATGTTGGAAAGGAATTCTGGGATTTGCGTGAACTGTGTTATTATTCTCGTTATGTCGAAGAATTTTGGATTGAGGATTGATACGGCGAGGAGCATGAAGGGTAGGATTTTTGCGAGTTCGCGCGAGATGTCTTCGTTGTAGTAAGCGCACATTCGGATTGCGGAAATTATTACTGCGGAAATTAAAAGTAGTGTTGATACGTTTAGGTTTTCAGTTAGGAAAATTAGAAGAATTGTGAAAACTCCGAAGCTGATGAAAATCATTAGCGGGAGAATCAGAATGTATTCGACGAAGTAGAAAACGCCGGCGAGGAGCTTTGTGAAAAACGGGTGCTCGGTTTTGTTGTATTGATTTAGGTTGAGTTCGAGAATGTCTTTTTTTGCGAGAATACGGTAGCCTTTCCAAATGACGAGGGCATAAAGGAAAACAAGAATCACGAGAATCGCGAGGTTGAAAAAATGTCCGAGAAACGGCGGCACCGACGAAATAAGTTCTGCGTGCAGACTTCCAAGTTCAGACGCAATTGCATCAAATACCTCTTTCATATTTTAATCATAGAAACGAGATTTATAAAAGTTTGTTTAATAACCTTTAAATATTCTGATTTTGTTATTTTGTTATGATTGATATTAATTTGATTAGGGAAAATCCCGACGCGGTGAAGGCGAATATAAAGAAGAAGTTTCAGGACGAGAAGTTGAAGTTGGTTGACGAGGTTGTGAAGTTGGATGCGGACTGGCGGAAGTTGCGAGTTGAGGAGGATAAATTGCGGAATGAGAGAAATAAGATTTCTGAGGAGATTAACCGCGCGAAGAAAGAGAAGGACGAGAAGTCGGCGGGAATTTTGATTAAGAACGCGAAGGAAATTCCGGAGAAGATTGCGAAGTTGGAAGAGAAGCGGAAGATTTTGGAAGACGGAATTCGGAAAATTATGATGCAGATTCCGAACATGATGCACGAGTCAGTGCCTTCGGGGAAAAGTGATAAGGATAATGTTGAGGTTAAGAAAGGTGGGAAAATAAAAAAGTTTGGTTTTCCTGTGAAGAATCATGTTGAACTTTTAGAAAGCCTCGGGCTTGCGGATTGGAACGCGTCGGCGAAAGTTGCGGGCACAGGGTTTTATTATCTTAAAGGGAAATTGGCTTTGCTTAATCAGGCGCTGATAAGATTTGCTATTGATTTTATGAAGAAGAAAAATTATGTTTATGTTGAACCGCCGTTAATGTTAAATGAGAAATCGATTTACGCTTCGATGGACAAGGTTGCGATAGAGCAATCGGTTTATTCGGTAGAGGGCGAGGATTTGAATTTGATTGGAACGTCGGAGCAGGCGATTCTTGCGATGCACGCTGACGATGTGATTCCTGAAAGCGAACTTCCGAAAAAATATTTTTCTTATTCAATGTGTTTTAGAAAAGAAATTGGGGCGCACGGAATTAATGAGAAAGGGCTTTGGCGGACGCATCAGTTCAATAAAGTTGAACAGTTTGTTTTTTGCCGTCCGGAAGATTCGGAAAAAATTTACGACGAGCTGATGAAAAATTCCGAGGAGATTCTGAAAGCGTTGGAGATTCCGTATCGGGTTTTGGAAATTTGCACAGGTGATTTGGCGGATTGGAAATACCGGAGCGCGGATTTGGACGTGTGGCGACCGACGACAAAGGAATACGGCGAGGTAATGTCGCTTTCAAATTGTACAGAATATCAGGCGAGAAAACTTAATATCAAATGTTCTGACAAGCACGGGAAACGCCGGGTTATTCATACGCTGAACGACACTGCTCTGGCGACTTCGCGGATTTTGGTTGCGTTGATTGAAAACAACCAGCAGAAAGACGGGACAATTAAAGTTCCGAAAGTTCTTTGGAAATACACAGGGTTTAAGGAGATAAAAAAGCAAGATTTATAAATAGGAAAAATTCTGATAGAGAATGGCTCCAGAATTAGAAATTACATTGGGTGTGGATTCCCTTCAAAGCGAATCTCCTGGAAGAAGGCGCGAAGAGTATTTTGATGTGCTTGACGCAGGGGTTAGGTTGTGGATTGAAGAGATACCCAAAAAAATGGATTCTCCGGGATGCTTAATCACAGACTTTAGAAAAACAGGAAGCGAATGTTATGCAGTGGTTGCAAGAGGGGGACTTGTTTTAATGGAGGTTCAATCTGAAGACAGAAGCGACGATCCGGATGTTGGTTTTTTTAAGGTTCGCGAAGTTTCGTTTAAGGGAACTCACGCTGAAATTTTATATAGGGATTTGAAGGAATTTATGGGGGGATTAGCAAGAACTCCTGAAAGGGCCATACAATATTGGAGCGGACGATATCAAACTTTTATAGATCTTTGTGATTAATTTCCAACAAAAGCAAGATTTATAAAATCGTTTTACTACTTAGTTACATGAAAAAGAGGGTGAAGAAAAGCGACCGCTCAAGCAGGGTCAGCCGGAAGAAAGTTTTTGCGAAATTGAATTCTGTGAAACTGGGGCTTGCGGGAGGAATTATTTTTGCGGTTTGCGTTTTAGCGACGACGATTGTTGGAATGTATCTTGGAAAATTCCCGCAGTGGATTGGAATGCTCCTTGATATTTACGGATTTCTCGGTTACACTGTGAACTGGTTTGGCGCGGTGCTCGGGGCGGTTTACGGATTTGTCGACGGGTTTGTTTTTTTCTGGCTGCTTGGGGTTTTGTATAATTGGCTGAATTAACCGAAAGTGTTATAAACAATTATTCTGTCAATAAACTAACATAATCCCAGGTGATCCGCAAGGGTTGCCTGATGTTTTTTAAAGGGGTATCTACAATTGTATTTATTGATGGGGGTTATCTTTCTTTTATTTACAGATAAGAAAAGAAAATCCGGGCTTTCATTATCTAATCCTCTTTGGAAGGCTTGTAAGGATAAAATTAAAATAAGAAGAGAATATTTCTCATAAGATTTATGTAGGGCAAAACTTTAAAAATCATTTTCTAATCTTTGTATTGTGCCTACGTGGTCTTTCCTGACGTGAGGATGGAAACGTACTACGAAAAGCAAGCAAGCCTACGTGGTCTAACGGCTATGACGCGTCCCTGTCGCGGACGCAACCCGAGTTCGACTCTCGGCGTGGGCGTATGCCCTTTCGGGCACATTGAAGAGCGTCAGAAATGTTGTGAATTTGTCCATCTTCTTTTTAAAAAAGGAGGATCTAATTAGAATATGAAAATAGATCCTTACAAACATAAGGAGAGATATCTTTCTTGGAAAAATTCGGTTAAAGCCGAAGGTCTTGGAATTTCTAAAGAGAATTCTAAACTTTTTTTTGAATATTTATTTGATATGGAACAAGGAATAAATGTTGCTAGCGGAAGTAAAAAAGGAGCTAGAAGCTATGTTCGATTGAATAATCTAAAACAAAGAATCCTTTTTTTAATAAAGGTTTTTGAAGAAAGATATAATCTAAAAGATATTACCAAGGTAGGTGAGAGAGAGTTGCATGATCTTTTTGCGGGGATGAGAAATGGGACTATAAAACGACAAGACGGTAAGCAGTATAAATCTCCTTCTGACTATGTCAAGATTTTCAAGGCCTTTTGGCACTGGCATCAGAAAGTTAATAGGAAAAAGGGAATCACAATTTACGATATTACAATGGATTTAGATATTAGTGGAGAAAAACCTAAATGGGTTTATTTAGACGAAGGACAGATTAAGAAACTGTGTGATAATTCTATTTATGATTATCGTGTTTTGATAATGTTCTTATTTGATACGGGCATAAGAGCTCCAACCGAATTACTTAATATTAAAGTCTCTGACTTCTATAAAAACTTTAAAGAGTTAAATATTCGAGAAGAGATTTCAAAGACCTTCGGTCGGAGAATCAAACTTATGCTTTGTTCTGATTTAATAAGGGAGTATGTTAAATCTAAGAGTCTTAACGCAGAAGATTATGTCTTTACAAAAACTCCTCCGGTGATGAACAAATATCTTAAGAGACTTTCTGGAAAATTGTTTGGGGAGAAAGAGAGTCAGGGAGGAGAAAAGTATTCTAATTTGACACTGTATGATTTCAGGCATTGTAGTTGTTGTTATTGGTTGCCTCGCTATAAATCTGAGTCCGCTTTGAAATTTCGGTTTGGTTGGAAGAAGTCAGATAAGATTCATTATTACTCAGAAATGTTGGGCATGAGTGATACAATCAGTGAAGAGGATTTACTTCTTGATGTTACTAAGACTGAGATTGAAAAACAACTATCAAATTCAAGGAATGAAAATGGTATTTTGAAAGAGAGAATGGGAATGATGGAGCAACAAATGAAGAAGATTTTGCAGATGGTTAATGGGGCTTGTTTTGTTGTTCAGGATAGATGATTAATCTATTTTTCTTATTACTTGTTTATTGAAATCTGGGGCTTTTAAGTCATTTAATTCAACTTCCCTCTCTTTTAGTAGTTCTTCATTTGATTTTAAAAATTCTTCTAGAACAATGAGGTAGTTTGACTCCAATTCGTTTTTTTCACTTAACTTTTTCATTGCTAAAAAAACATCTAAGCAAGTTCTGTTAAACAAATCTCCTTTAGAAAACCGCTCTATAGTTTGCATAGACCAATAATCTACGTTTCCCTTAAATAAGAAATAATCAAAACAAAAATTAAGAAATGAGTCCATCATATTACTCTCTTCTTCAAAAACATTGTATTTGAAATATTCTAAACCCAACCCCAAATTCACACTTCCGATCATTCGGGCTATACAAGCATAACATCTGCCACAATTTATCCCCCATCTTCCACTTATGCACGAATGGGTTACTGCAAGAATGGAGTCGTTAGCTAGGTGTTTCATCATCTCAGTTTTAGTGAAGTCTTCAAAGGGGGTAATGATTTCTATTTCCCTATCAAGAATTATCTCCCCAATATTTTTAGCATAACTTAGCACATAAGGATTGGTGGTGTATGTAATTGTATCCATTGGTGCAAATTTTGGCTGATACATTGTTGATCCACATTCAGAAATTATAATTCTCTTAGATTTACAGAAATATCCTAATATTGTCGCATAAAGCACATAAAGAAAGCCTCTTAGTTGAGAGTATCCTTTACCCATTGCGGGAGCAATCATTTTGATAACTGCAATCTCTAAAGGATTTAATAATTTTTCTGTCAAATCGTTCACTTTTTTTGTGATTTTTCCCAAGTCGCCATGAGAAACATAGAGCCCTAAAATTGAATCATAATTTTCAGCTGATTTAAGAATACCCATTGTGCTATCTATCCCTCCAGAAAAAAGGCAAATAGTTTCATAAGCTTCAAAACCAAAGTTTAGTCTAGTTTTCTTTCCTATTTTCTTAACAAATTTGAAACTAATTTTTTCACATAAAACATCTAAAACCAACTTTTCTAAAAAGAAAGTTATATTCTGGATCTTTTCTTCATTTAAATCCATAAAATAAGAGATTTCAACCATTTCACAACGGACATCTTAAGGCGGTCAATTTACTAAAAGAAATTTCGGAGAAAGTTTTAATTTGTCTTGGAAGCCCAAGATCTTCCTTAGCTTTTACACTGGAAGAAAGAAAACAAATGGTCTTTGAAAATACACACATAGAACCGATCATAGTACAGGATTTAGATAGCAATCATCCACTTTATGAAGATTGGGGAAGATATGTTTTAGATATTACTGGCCAAATATCGCTTCTAGCAACAAGAAATGATACGGTAAGGGGAGATTTTATTAGACATGGTATTCCCATTTTGTGGCTACCTAGATATGAAAACATTAAAGGGAGTTCAATCAGAGACAAAATTACTACTGGAGATGAGCTCTGGAAAGAATTAGTCTCGGCAGAAACTTTAAAAATAATTGAAAACTCTAATTTCTATAAAAAATGAAACAAAAAATTCTAACATTTATTTATAGTAAGAAAAACAACAAATTCCTCGCACTAAGAAATAACCCCCATCCAGACCATGGAGGAGATTTCTGGTTCGTCGTAACTGGTGGACTTGAGGGAGAAGAAACACATAAAGAAGCAGCCAGAAGAGAAGTAAAAGAAGAAACGAATTTAGATATGATAGAGATATTAAATTTAAATTGGAGCTCAATCTACGAGTGGAATAATGAATTATGTAGAGAAATAAATTTCCTGGGATTTGCAGAAGATCCTGAAGATATAAGATTAGATCAAGAGGAAGTCATCGAACATAAATGGCTCAATTTGGACGAATTTATAAATTTGATTAACTGGCAAGACGATAAGGGAATCTTAAAAAAGGTTTTAGAAAAGGCGATAAAAAATAGGCTGCATTTTCAAGAAGACAATATTATTGATTATAGGAGAAAATAGAAGGTTTAAACTATTCGAGGCTTCTGCACCCGTTAAGTAGTCGCTCCATTTTAAAAAGCTTAAAGATTTTAAAGAATTAAGAGCGTTACGGGTATTAGTGTCCTTACGGCGTGGGCGTATTTTTTATCGACGGTAAAAATTCTTAGGAAATTTGGGAGTCGAAAAGCCCACTAATTTGGACAAAAAGTTCCACGCTCTGACCGAAATCTGGATAAAATGTTTAAAAGGGGGGACACGAAATTTTATAAATCCCTCTCTATTGTTATTTATATAATGAGCAAAAAAATACTTTTAATTTCCCTATTAATTATCTTGTTATTTGGAAGTATTATTACTTATGCTGTCGTAAATAAAGTTGTTTTCTATAGGGAAAAACAAGAGCCTTCAGATAATTTAGCTGATTACTATATCCAAAAAGCAAGACTAAATAGTAATTTTGGATTTTATCAAGAAGCTATAGAAAATTATGAGTTCGCTGAAAATCAAGAAGGATTTGAATCTTATTCTAAAATTGTACAACAAGAAAAAACTAATGTTAATCTAAGTTTGCAAAACAATGTTTCAGCTAAATTAGATGATTTAAAAGTTTATTATGAAGACATGGGAGATATAGAATTTAGCATAGGAAACTATGAGGAAGCTATAACAAATTATCAAGAAGCATTAAACTATGTTAAATTTGAGGAGGATAAAAACAGAATTAATCTTAGAATATCAAAAAGTTATGACTTAGAAGAAAATTATGAAAAAAGTGCAGAAAATTATATATTGATGATAAATAATGCAGAAGAAGCTTGGTTAAGATATCGGCTTGCTAGAGAATTTTGGGAAGTTGTGCAGGAAGATAATAAAGTTAATGAGAATTTAGAAAAATTTGAAAAACAATTAGCTGAAAATCAAGAAGATAAAACTGCTATGAATCTCCTTTTGTTTTATTATAATGTTATGGATTTTAATGAAAACCAAGCAACTAGTTTATGTAACCAACTTTTGGTCTATGATCCTGAAGATAAAGTCTTATTATATACTTTAGCAGAGATTTATAATAAAGGAGGAAAATATGACAAAGCTAAAGATGTTTATTTAAAATTAATCCAAATTGATCCTGAAGATAGCGAGAACTATTATTCTCATTTAGTTGATAATTATTATTTGTCAGGAAACTATGAAGAGGCTATAACATGGCAGAAAGATTTGATTTCAAACCTAGGAGAAAAAGAAAATTATTATTTTAAGTTAGCTGCAATATATAAAGAATCTGGAAATTATCCCATGGCAGAAGAAACATTTGAAAATATGTACTCTCTTGCATTAACTTCTTATAAAAAATATCAGGCTAAACAAAATATTGCAGAAATGTATGTTGAAATTGGAGATAAAGAGAAGGCAATAAAGATATATCAAGATTTAGCTGAAAATTCTGAATCACAGGAATTAAGAGCGATTGCTTCTTCAAGAATAAGAGAAATTGATTAACTTCTATTCTCGAGAATAAAGCATTTATAAATCTGTTAAAAGATAGGTTTAAACAATTATGGAAACAAGCAAAAAAATAATTTATAGATACGGGATTTTCTGTCACCCATTTGTAGTCGACAAGATTTATAAATCATTTCCATCACAAGACAACAACGATGGAAAAAACAATAAAATTAAAGAATAAGGCGATTCCCATTGATTGTGCCACGATGGGTTATTGTTCGGCGTGGGCGTTGAAGGAAACCAAGATTTCCTCTCACACTCCTTCCTTCCTGTTCAGATGTGCAATTTCTAACCGCTCGAGCCCACACTCGCTTTCGGTTTGTGATGCGAGGCTTGTGTAAACTCTCGACCTCCAGTGAAATCGCGTGCGGAAAGTGGGTGTTTTTTCTATGTTTTATAACCAAAAACCTTAAATATGGTAAAAATACCATAATACTATGGTAAAACACAAGAAAGATAAATCCGCACTAAAACCCAAGGAAAAGCTGATAAAAAATCTAATTGAAGATAAAGAGCCACGCTCAATTTTATCTCTTTCAAGTTCAGCAGTTGTAGATTACAAAAACACATATAATTTAGTTAATCAACTTCAGGCAAGCGGAGCAATAGTGAAAGAAGTTACAGGCAATACTAATTTTATAAAATTGAACCTTTCTCCAAATCAGGAAATTTATTCTGTTGAAAACAAAAGAACCAAAGAGTTTTTATCTAAAAATCCAAAACTAAAATTAATTCAGGAGGATATTGAAGAAATCGGATATCCTTTTACAATTGTTCTGATATTCGGCTCCTATGTAAAAAAAACCAATATTTCCTCCTCAGATATGGATCTCTGCATAATTTCTGATAATAAAGAAAAAACAAAAAAGTTGATTCAATTATTAAACCGAAGTTCTTTAAAACTTGAAATTCAAGAATTCACAACCGATGAATTTATCTCTATGATAGAAAAAACACAAAATAACCTTGGGCACGAAATAGTTAAAAACAATATTCTTCTTTACGGAATAGAAAACTATTACAATCTTATTTCAAAATGGATGAAAAAAGAATAAAACAGGCAGAAAGTAATTTTAGAAATTATCTGAACGATGGCAAAATAAAAAAGACCAAGAAAGTTGACAAGATTATTTATGAAACCTATTTGAGAAATGCCAAAGAAAGATTGAATGTAGCGAATCAACTATTTGAAAACAAAACGTCCTCTCTATGGGTCGTTGTATCAAGTTATTATTCTATGTTTTACATAGCATGTGCATATCTCTATAAATTGGGTTACAAACCTGGAAGCGAGATTGTTCATCAAGTTGTGAATATTAGTTCTATAAATTCTTTTGCTCTGCTCAATGAAGTCCTGGCCTTGTTTTCTTTTATTTCTTCTGTGGTTTGATACTGAAAGCTTGCTCTTTTTGCTTTTTCTCTTTCATAATCTTCTAAATAATTATCAACAATTATTAATGCTTTTTCTTTTTCTTCATTGTAGTTTTCTAAAAGATGATTTTTGATTTTATTTCTTCCCTGAACAATTAAAGACTCAAGGGAAATATTACAAAATGAAACTAACTGAATCTGAACTTGAAGAACACGCTGGGAGCGAGTGTTCGGGGTGTTGGCGGGTGTTAGGACGTGGACGTTTGGGGATATAGAAAGAATTAAAATACTAAGATTTCTTAAGATAATATGGCAACCTATTCGCATTCGCGAGTCTCGACTTATGAAAATTGTCCTTATCAATATAAATTAAGATATATAGACAGGGTTCAGGTTGATGTTCCGACGACGATTGAGGCGTTTATGGGGGATATGGTGCATCAGACATTGGAGCACTTGTATAAATTAAAGGCGTTTAAGAAACGGGTAGCGCTGAATGTTTTGGTTAAATTTTATAGGGATTTGTGGGAGAAGAGTTATTCTGCGGATATTCTGATTGTTAAGGCTGAGAAGGAGAATGTAACTGCGAATAATTATAAGAAAATGGGGGAGAACTTTATTACTCATTATTATGAACGGATGAAACCTTTTGACCAGTTGACTATTTTGGGATTGGAGACGCAGGATAGAATGACTCTGCCTGATGGGAATCAATGGCATGTCCGGATAGATAAACTTGCTTGCGATGATGAAGGGAATTATTATGTTTGTGATTACAA
>CAYQLQ010000004.1:0-28903 GCA_964418495.1 Candidatus Woesearchaeota archaeon
ACAACAAAATATTTTAATTGAATATTTTACAAAACAAAAATGGCTAAAGAAAAACCAAACATGAATGTTGTTTTCGTTGGGCATGTTGATGCTGGAAAATCAACGACTGTTGGTAGACTTCTTTTCGATACTGGCGCGGTTACAGAACAGGCTATGGCGAAGCTGAAAGAAGAAGCGATTAAGCACGGTAAGGCTGGGTTCGAGTTTGCTTACATTATGGATGAGATTCGTGAATCGCGAGAAAGAGGAGTTACAATTGATTTAGCTTACAAGAAAATTATTACGCAGAAATTTGAAATCACAATTATTGACGCGCCTGGACACCGTGACTTTGTGAAGAACATGATTACCGGCGCTTCGCAGGCAGACGCTGCTTTCCTTGTTATCGACGCTGTTAATGGAGTTCAACCGCAGACAACCGAGCACCTTTGGCTTTTGCGAACAATGGGTGTTAAGAATATAACTGTTCTAGTTAACAAGATGGATTCTGTAGATTATGCTGAAGACAAATTCACCAAGGTAAAAGAAGATGTTTCAAAGCTTTTATCACAAGTTGGTATCAAGCTTGAGCAGACAACTTTTATTGCGTGTTCAGGTTTACAAGGAGACAATGTTGCTAAGAAATCTGCTAAGATGGCTTGGTATAAAGGACCGACTGTGCTTGAGCAGTTTGACTTGTTCCCTGTTCCAGAACTTCCAACAAATCTTCCAATGAGAATGCCTGTTCAGGATGTTTATGAAATTACAGGTATTGGAACTGTTCCTGTTGGAAAAATAGAGACTGGAATAATGAAGCAAGGAATGAAAGTTAAGGTTCTGCCTGGGCGAACAGGTGAAGGAATCGAGGGAGAAGTTAAGACAATTGAAATGCACCACGAAACTTTGCCAGAAGCAACTGCAGGAGACAATGTTGGAATTAATATTCGAGGAATTGGAAAGAAGGACATTGCAAGAGGGGATGTAATTTGTGAGGCTGCAAACCCTTGCCCAATTGTAAAAGAATTTATCGCACAGATTGCGGTGATTAATCATCCTACTGTTTTGGCAAAAGGTTACACACCGGTTTTCCATATTCACACTGCACAAGTGCCATGCCAGTTTGTTGAATTGATTGAGCAGATTGACCCGAAGACAGGGCAAGTGATAAAGCAGAATCCTGATTTTCTGAAGAACGGAGATGTTGCAAAAGTGCGAATCCGTCCGCAAGGAAACCTTTGCCTTGAGACACAGAAGGACAACGCGTTTATGTCACGGTTCGCTGTGAGAGACGCAGGTGCTACTGTTGCTGCTGGAATGTGTATGGAAATTACAGAGAAGAAATAGGTGAATTCTAAAATGAGTGTTGAAAATTTAACCGACGAAGTTGTTGTGGCGGGAAGTTCTGCAGTGAAGGAACCTTTGAAAATAAAAAAAAGTGCACTGGAAATAACTCTAGATATTATCTGCGAAAGTAAAAAGGTCGGTGGATGTGCGTATAAAAATACTCCTTCGTGTAAGAGGGGGTGCAATCATTACGCCCCAGTAGCTTGGGCAGTTCCATCCTCTGCGTACTCTACGGAAAATGTTCTAAAATCTCCTCGAGGAATGTTGACAACTTATATGACAAGTTTTAATAATCACCTGGGCGTGATATTTGGAAGATGGAGCGCCTGAAACAAATAGAGATCGAATTAAAATTCCCTCTTCTGAATCCTAAAGAATTAATTGAAAAACTAAATTCTTTTGCTAAGTTAAAGAAAACAGGAGATTTGCAAAAAGATACTTACTATCTCCCTCCACATCGTAATTTCTTGGACAAAAAACCGGTTTCAGAATGGTTGCGGTTAAGGGAATCAGAGAAAGAGGGTTCCTTGAATTATAAGAAGTGGCATAATGAAGACGGGAAAAATACAGTTTCTTGTGATGAATTTGAAACGAAGATAGGGGATATTGAAGCGTTACAATCTATTTTTGGAAATCTTGATTTTAAGAGTATTATTGTCGTGGAAAAAACAAGGAACATTTGGGAATACAAAGACGCAGAAATAGCAATTGATGAAGTTAAGGGGTTGGGATTTTATATTGAACTTGAAGCGAAAGGAGATTTTGAGAATATTGAGGAAGCGAAGAATTATTTATACGAAGTTCTAAAAGAATTAGGTGCTGAAGTTGGGGAACAGGATTTTGAGGGTTATCCTTACAAATTGTTAAAGAAGACAGGTTCTACCACAGAGGTTAATTGTTCATCACAATAATCCTTAAATAGAGGCGGTTGTTTTTTACATAATGAAAAAGATTTCTTCGAGGGGCGAGGTTGAGGAATTGATTAAAGGGAAGGGCGATTTTGTGCAGATTGATTATCTTTCGAATTTTTTAAAGGGCGAGTTGCCGATTGATGTGAAGCGGTTCGTGGCGGTTAAACTTGCGGAGATTTATGCGCGTAGGAAACTTTATGCGAACGCGGCGAAAATGTATAATGTGGCGTCGATATCGTCGGTGGCGTTTACTGAAAAAATAAAACTTCATATGCAGGAGGCGGAGATGTTTGTCAAGGCGGGCGAGTATATTTATGCGGACGAGGCGATGAAAAAAGCGATGTCGCAGGCGAATGCAAATCAGAAGTCAGAGATTTATTTTGTGATTAAAGAGTTTTACAAAAAGCAGGCGGAGCAATACGAGAAGGAATTGCGACGAGCGCACGCGGCGCGGATTTACGAAAAACTTATGGAAATGAATATCAGCGAGTTGGAGAGAAATGAAGTTAAGAAACGGCTTCTTAGTTTGTATGAAAAACTTGGGAAAGTGAAAGAATATTATGCGTTGCGGGAAGGGTGTAGGAAGTAAATAAAGCATTGGAATAATTAAAGATGGCATTTTTTAATAGAGTATTTATGAATGGGGCTACCTTGTTGGGAGTTGCCTTAACTTTATTTGCGATTACATTCGCACTTGAAAATAGATTAAACCTATATGTCCAAATATTATTTTTCTTTATTGCATACTTATACCTCTCTGCTTCTATTCTTGCCTTTCTGTTTCCCTCTTTGAGTTGATAGGAGTAGGAAACTTTAAAAACCGAAATTCCCACAAATATTGATTAGAGAAATATCTATAGAGATTATTATCACTTTCACATTCACAAACAGATTGCGGGAAGCGTAGGTATTTTTCTGGAAATCGTTGATTTCAAATTAAATAAATGGAGAAAAAATGGCAAAAATAAGTCCTGTATCGATAAAATACATGATACATGCGAATTTTACGGCAGAGGGTGCGTTGGAAAAACCCGACGTAATCGGAGCTGTGTTCGGGCAGACAGAAGGTTTGCTTGGTTCTGATTTGGAAATGCGAGAGCTTCAGAAAGAAGGAAGAATCGGCAGAATCGAAGTTGAACTTTCGAGAGAAGGGCGAAGAACTGTTGGGAAAATAAAAATTCCGACGGCGCTTGACCAGTCTGAAACAACTCTTGTTGCTGCGGCAATAGAGACAATCGAAAGAATCGGGCCGAGCGATGCGCAAATCGAAATTGAAAGAATCGAGGATGTTCGCGGAAGCAAGCGAGACTACATTATTGAACGAGCGAAAAAGCTGATGACAAGAATCGAAGGCTCGTCAGACTCGCGGGAAATTTCAAACGAGATTAAGGATTCTGCACGAATGGGCGAGATTAAAGAATACGGAAAAGAAAAACTTCCTTGCGGAGATATTTCTGACAAAGAACTTATCGTTGTTGAAGGAAGAGCCGATGTTCTGAATCTTTTGCGAAACGGTGTGAAGAATGTGATTGCGATGAACGGAACAAAACTTCCGAGCGAAGTGCGCGATTTGACAAAAGAGAAAGAAGTTACGCTATTTGTCGACGGCGACAGGGGCGGAAGACTGATTCTACAGAATGTCACAGAGAACGCTTCGATTAATTTTGTTGCGATTGCACCTGACGGAAAAGAAGTCGAGGAGCTAACTGGAAAAGAGATTTTGATGAATCTTCGGAAAAAGATTACAATTGAAGATTACAATTCTCGAAACCGGCATTACCGGGGTTCTTACACACCTCAGAGAGAAGCACCTGCTGAAGAAAAGAAAGAAACACCGTCGCTGAATCTTGGCGATGCTGAAAAAACAAAGCTGAAAGAAATTTCTGATCAGACAGATGGAACTGACAAAGCAGTTCTTTTGGATGAGTCTTTGAAAGAGATTAAAAGCATTTCGACGAAAAGTCTGAACAGCACACTTCGAAGAGGCGCGGACAAACCTTCAGTAATTGTGATGGATGGAACTGTCACGAGCGCTACTCTTAATGCTGCTGAAGAATCGCATGTTCAAGTAATTGTCGCGAAAAATTTCGCAACCACCGAGACTAAGATTCAACTTTTGAGTTTGTAATCTTTCTCGGATTTTTTATTTTTTTATTATTCGGTTTTTAAGAAAAATATTAGAAGTAGTTTTTATTCCCTAGATAAAATTCTATCTCTTAATTCTTGGTATTTCAAAACCTCTGCATCAATCTCTGCTTGAGACTTCTCTTTTAAGTTTCTAATTTCTCTTTTAGAATACCACTCAAGGGGTTCAAAAGAACCTTGGGAATACGCTTTTACCATTGGTGTTTTTTCTTCCAACAAATTCTCCACAACAAGATAGGGCGTTGGATCTCCTTCAAGGGTTATTTCACGTACTGCGAAGGTTCTTCCACGATGTTCCCCCTCTTTAATCCCTGCAGTAAACCCTGTAACAAGACCTATAAGTCCTCCTACAACTAGACATCCCGTACCTATTAAAATGTACCATCTTCCAGAGGATTTATTTTTTGTTCTTGAGGTTGAATCTTCCATTAATCTTTGTAAACGCGGAACTTTATAAGGATTTATATTCTTGAGGCATACCGCATCAATAAGTAATTTTTAGAATTTATTCTCTGGATAAAATTCTATCTCTTAATTCTCGCTGTCTTGCTTTCTCTTCGTTAATATCTGATAGAGAGGAGTATTCTAATTTGTTAAGCGCTTCTTTCTGAACCTCCTCGAGGGGTCTATAAAGAACTTGGGAAGAAGCTCTTACCATCGGAACTTCGTTCCCGCTCCTATTAACTATAACTAAATATTGTGCGCCGTCCCCTTCCACCTTCTGGTCATATGAATATTTTGGAGATGCCTGATTGAATCCGAATAGGTAACCGCCGCAGAAAGATGCCATTGTGAGGAATGCTCCGCCGAGGATACAAGTCGCTAAAGATACTCTGCGCCTCCTTGGTGTTTTATCTTCCTTTGGTTTTGGTTGACCTTTCATTAATTTCTGCACACACTGAACTTTATAAGGATTTATATTTTTGAGGCACTATCTTTTTACAATAACTTTAAATATTCTGTATTGCTTTTTTGTTTATGAAAAGAGATGAACAGGAGTTCCTCTGTTTTAATTTTCAGGGGAAACGAAAATGAAAAGTGGGTGGAAAGTTGCTCTGGTTGTTTTGTTTTTAGCTGTGCTCGGGGCGGCGATTTATTTTAGTTTCTTTTTTTCTTACAAGTGCGCGGATGATGCGTGTTTTGCTTCGCACAGGGAAAAGTGCGCGAGGACGGTTTATGTTAAGGAAGGGGAGGATACTGTGAATAAATATAGGATTCTTGGAATGGCTGACGGGCTGTGCGAGATTGAAGTGGGAATTTTGGAAATAAAAACTGGAACTGTTGACAAGCGAAAGCTCGAGGGGAAATCGATGGTTTGCTCGGCGACTACAGCCGGAAACGAGGCGCCGGAATCAGATTTGTCGCAGTGCTCGGGTTTGCTTAAAGAATCTATTCAGGAAATTATGATTCAAAATGCGCACGCGCAAATTATTGCGAATCTCGGAGAAATCGGAGAAGAATTTGGAAAGGTTCTTTGATTTTTAGAGTAAGGAATTAATTTTATCCCTCTGTGTTCTAACACCCAGTGAATGGTTTAGTACTCTGAAATTAATGTTTCCTGTTGTCACCATAAAGTTTATAAACAATTTTTAGGAAGTATATTCACAGAAAACAAAGTTTTCTGCAATTAAACAAAAATGAAAAAAATGAACGCAAAAAACCTTTTGGTTTCTTTTCTTGCAATCGCAAGCGTTTTATTTCTTGTAGCTACAGTTAGTGCTGGTGAGATTACAAACGGTAGTCTTATTGTTACAGAAGTTAACGATGTGAGCGCGAACGTAGCAAGTGTTGTTGCCGGTGAAAATATCGACGTTACTGTTAAATTCACTGCGGACGTAAATGACACAGATGTTACAGTTAAGGTAGAGATTGAGGGCGAAAAAGTTGATGCTGATTCTGAAACTTCGGTTTTCGATATTGAAAGCGGAAAAGTTTACAGAAAACAGTTGACACTTAAAGTGCCTTTTGAGCTTAAGGATTCAATTAGCGACGATGTTGCTCTTACTGTTGAAATAGACGGTAAAAGCCACAAGACCGTTGCTGACTACACTCTTAGAGCACAGAGACCTACCTACAACGCAGAAGTTAAGTCGGTAAGTGTTTCTTCAATGGTGCGAGCAGGGGATAATATTCCTGTAGACATTGTTTTGAAGAACCATGGTTATAATGACCTTGACGACTTGTATGTTACTGCGAAAATCGCTGCACTGGGTGTCGAACAGACAAGTTACTTCGGTGATTTAGTTACAATTGAAGAATGCGACGATAATGATTGCGATGAAGATGATACTGCGAGCGGACGGCTTTATTTGAAAGTTCCTTACGAGGCTCTTGCAGGGATCTACAACCTTGAGATAGAAGTTGCGAATGACGACACAACTACAGAAGTAGTTAAGCAGATTGTTGTTAAAAACGATTTTGCTGGTAATGTCATTGTGACAAACTCAAGAAAAACTGTGGCTCCTGGCGCTGACGCTGTATACGAATTGCTTGTTGTTAATCCAACAGACAGGCTTAAAGTTTACAGAGTTGTTACAGAGTCTTCTGGAAGTCTTTCGTCTGAAGCTAACGCGGCTGTGGTTGCTATTCCTGCTGGAACAAGCAAGACAGTTCTTGTGACTGCGAATGCAGAGAACGCTGGGGAATACACTTTTAACGTGAATGTCCTTTCTGGCGAAACTCTTGAAAGCACAGTCCAACTCAGCTTAATTGCTGAAGGCAGTTCAATCTCAAGTCCAATTGTTATTTTGACGATAATCCTTGCAATAGTATTCATTGTATTGCTTGTGGTTCTAATCGTCCTAATTGGAAAGAAGCCTGAAAAAGCCGAAGAATTCGGAGAAAGTTATTACTAACTTTTCTTTATTTTTTATTTTTTATTTTTTATGTAAGGGATTAGATTTATTAATTGGAAAAACCGAGAAAGAAAATGGAAAAAACCAACAGAGACGAAGGGATTAAGTATTTTGAAGGAGCATTAAAAAGAACTGTGGATTTAGAAGAATCATTGTCTAAAGACTATTCTCGAGCCAGAAGAGATACGAAAAGAGGCGTTATTGGTGCTCTTAGTTCCCTTATTGCTGGTGCGGTAGCTTTTACAATATACTCCCCTCCAACAAATCCCTCAGAAGATTTAGTGAGATATGAGACAGTAAAATCTATAACCCGATGCGTTGACCAGGTGCGTACATCTCCCCCGTTCTCAGTGGATGATACTGGGGCAGAAGTCTTATATGACAATAGCAAATTAAAAGAGAGCTTGGAACAAGCAACAGAATTAGAAAGCGAAAGGGGTAGTTGTTTAGAAGACTTATCCGCTAACCTAAAAAAAGAGCAAGGGGAACTTGAAAAAATCCATGAAATAAGGGACTACGCAGGAGATACAAAAAAGAGATTAATTTTTGGACTCTTCTCCATCGCGGGGTTAATTGCTTCGGCTGGTTACTCTATGTATAAATTTGGTCTTGCAAGGGTTTGTAAGAAATGCTTGGAGACCGCCCAAGAAAGAAGGGAAGAGATTAGACAAGACCTAGAAAGACTTAAGGGTAGATAAATTTCTGACTAAACCTTCAGACTGATTATTTTACTTATGCCGTCGTGCATGCTGACGCCGTAAAGGTTTGTCGCGTTGGTTATGATTTCGTCGTTGTGGGTGATTACAATGTATTGTCCCTTCTGCATGTATTTTTTAAGCAGACTCGCGAGGCGTTCGGAGTTTCGTTTGTCGAGGGCTGCGTCGATTTCGTCGAGGATGTAAAAGCAATACGGGCTGAGTTCTTGGATTGCGAAGATTAAGGAGAGCGCGACCATTGTTTGCTCGCCGCCTGACAGCGACGTGACATCGAAATATTTTCCGTGTCCGGTTTTTACAATTATGCTGACTCCGCCTTCAAACGGCTCTTTCCTATTTTCGAGCTCGAGAGAAACTTGTCCCTTTGTGCTGATTTGCGCGAAGTTTCTGGAAAAGATTTCATTGAGTTCTTCGAGGGTTTTGAGAAATGCTTTTTTCTTTTTGATGTCAATCTCGTGAACGATTTTCATAATTCCTTCTTTTTCTTTAGCGATTGTTTCTACTTTTTCTTTTACTCTGTCATATTCTTCTTTTATTTCGTCGTAGACTTCAAGCGAACGGAGATTCACCGAGCCTATGTGCGAAAGGGTTTCCTGCACGCGGTTGAGATTGGCGAGGAGTTTTTCCCGATTGTTTGTCCGGATGATTTCGGCATTGGGAAAACTGAGCATCTCGGTTTCGAAGTTTTCCACTTCAGCGTCGACTCTTGCCTTGTCGATTCTTATGTTGTTTATTTCAGTTTCAAGATTGTGAACTCCGTTTTGACGATGAGTTAATTGGATTTCTCTTTCTCGAATTTTTGAATGAAACCTGTCCCGCTCTTCAAGCATTTTCTTAAACTTCTGGGACAACTCTTCTTCCTGTTCTACTTTTTCCTCAAGAAGGGATTCCTGCTTTTCGGATGTTTCTTTTAATTCTTTTAATTCTTCGTTAATGTCTTCCTCGTCGCGGGCTAATTGTTTCAGAGAAATTTTTGCTCTTTCGAGTTCGCGTTGCTTAAAGGAAATTTCAGAATTGACATTCTCCTCGCTGCGAAGAGAAATTTCCTGAACTTCCATTCTTGCGGTTTCGTATTTTTGCTCAATGTTAGAATTTTCGTCAAATTCGTTTTCGAGGAACTTCTTTCTTTTTTCAAGCACAGAAAATTCCTGTTTGGTTTTTTCTATTTTTTCCTGCAGATTTTTTATTTGCTCTTTTCTGCTGTGGATGTTCCCGATTGTAATTAAATCAGATTCTCTTTTTGAAATTTCCGAAGTTATCTGCTCGATGTCTTTTTGTAGAATCTGCTTTTTGCTCTCGATGCTGTTGAGCTCCCTGTCGGAGTTCGCGGTTTCTTCTGTCAGCCGTTTGATTTCAGGCAGAACTTCGTCCTTGATTCCTTTTATGTGCTCGTCGGTGATTTTGCTTTTGCACAACGGACAAACATCCATGCTGGAAATTTTTTCTACGATTTTATTCTGCCGTTCAACTTCATACTCGCAAGTGTGCGCGAGTTTCTCTAAATCTATCTGGCGTTTTTTCAAATCTTCGAAAATTGAACTTTTTTCCTGAAGAGTTTTTTTTAACTCGGAAAGTTTTTCCGGCGAGGATTTTTTATCAAAGAGTTCGAGGGAAAGGGAATCTATCTGCTTCACAAGGAAATCTGATTCGTTGAGATAATTCTGAAGAAGAATTCTTTTATCTTCGAACCGTTCGCGAACAGATTTTAATTCGGATTTAATCATGTAGAATTTTTTTCTTTGCTCTTCGAGTTTTTCAAGTTCTTGTTTTTTTGCGGAAACTTCTTTTTCTTTTTTAGCCAGCGTCGGTGATTCTTTCTGCAAATCTCTCAGCGAAAGTTCGTCGTTGCGGATTGTCTCTGAAAGAGTTGTCTTCTGCCTCAATGTGCTTGAGAGTCTTACCCCCTGATTTTCGAGTTTTACATTTAGTCCTGCTAATTCTGCACGGAGGTTGGCGATTTCGGTGTTCAGTTTTTCCTGCTCCAATCCTGTTGACTTTTGGATTGTGGAATTGATTGTGCTTATTCTTAATTCGTCCTGTTCGATTTCCGAACGAACTTCGAGAATTGATTTTTTTATTTTGTCGGTTTCTTTTAGTCTTTTTTCGATTTCTCCGACGAGAAATTCTGCTTCTTTTTTCTTGCGGGATAGGTCGTGGAAAATTATGCTGGCTTTGAATTTTTTTGAATCTGCTTCGAGTTTTTTGAAACGCAGGGCTTGCTGTCTTTCTCTTTCGAGATTGTTAAGATAGGCTGTTCGTTCTCTTAGAACCGCGAGGACTTCTTTTAATTTGTCTTCGGTTTTTTCAAGTTCCCGCAAGGATTTTTCTTTTCTTATTTCATAAACTGAAATTCCTGAAACTTCTTCGATTATTTTTCTTCGTTCTTCTGTGTGCATTCGGACGAAATTTTGGATTTCTCCTTGGAGGATTATGTTGAATCCGTTGGGGTCGATGCCTGCTTGGGCGAGGAGTGTTAGGACTTCCTGCCGGGTTTTGGTTTCTGAATTTATTTTGTAAATGCTTTGCCCGTTTTTTCGGACGATTCTTTTTATTATGACTTCGTCGGCGTCGAGGGAGAATATTCTGTCTGCGTTATCGAAGACCATTTCAACAGAGGCTTCTTTGGCGGGGGCGGCGGATTTTGTTCCGAGGAAGATTAGGTTTTTTGCTTTTGCTGCGCGCATTGATTTTATTGAAAGACGCCCGAGGACGAAACACAGGGCGTCAGAGACGTTGGATTTCCCAGAGCCGTTCGGACCGAGGATGACGTTGATTCCCGGTGTGAAAGGGATTTCGGTTTTTCGAACGAAGGATTTGAATCCGTACATCACCAATCTTTTTATATAAACCATTTCTTTAGCAGGGAAATTTTATTTTTAAAGATTGGTATATTAGACTCTGAGTTTTCTCTGCCCGATATTTGCGATTGCTTTCTGGAATGTTGCCCAGGATTTTCTGAAGATGCCTTCGTTCTGGTGTTTTTCTGCGTGCTTCTCGAGGAATTTTATTGTGAGCGGGTCGGAAGTGTAGCCAGAACCGATTTGCTCGCCGTATTTTTCCCGGAGCTTGTCCATCTCGCGTTCGCGGACAGATTTAGCTAGAATCGACGCTGCTGAAACTGACAAATGATTTTGATCGGCTTTGTGCTCGCAGGATATTTCCAGATTTGAGAGATTGGATATTTTTGTTTTGACAAAGTCACTCCATTTTCCGATGCTGACAGACGGGCAGTCGATGACGACTTTTATTTTTCCGTAGCCTTTGTTGATTTTATTTATTATTTCTGCAGCTTTTGCAGCTTCAAGTGCGTTGAGATTTATTCCGCCGGCAGAGGTGCTGTCGATTTCTCTTGGTGGGGCGAGCACGACTTCAAAAGTTTCGGCGCGTTTTTTGATTTCAACTTCCAAGAACTCTCTTCGTTTTTGTGTCAGTTGTTTTGAATCTTTGACTCCAAGTTTTTTCAGTTCTTTTTCAACTCGTTCGTCTAGGAGAACTCCTGCAAGAACCATCGGACCGATTACTGGACCGCGTCCTGCGTCGTCAATTCCGAGTATTAGCATGGCTATGGAAAAATTAGAGAGTTTATAAAACTACTTGGGCCAGAAATAAGAAATGTCTGGTTTTTCTTTCCATTGGAATTTGGAATAATATTCTTTGTTTTTTCTAAGTAGATTGCTTCGGTGCGAGGCGTGAAAGATTTTTTTACCGAACCACGACGGGAGTTTTATTTTTCCTCGGATGATTTCAAGTTTCATGTTGTTTTGAAAACCGCGGGCAATCCATTCTTGAAGACATTCGTTGTAATAAATTTTAAGCGCGTTTGGAAAATTTTTCCACATTTTCACGGCGGGATGATTTCGCCAACCTTTTGTTTTTGTCCGGTTGAGAATAATGTTGAGAATCTGGAACGCTTCGACGCGTTGTTTGCCGAGGCGCTTGCTATCGAGAACTCTTACAGATTTTTTAAAGTTTGGATATGGTAAAAAAGTTTGCATTTGAGAACCTCCTGCGGGTTCTTCACAACTCCAGCAACCGCGGGCTTCTTTTATTGCCTCCGACTGAAGCCTTTGTCGCATGAGAACATCCTGCGGTTTTCTAAAATAAATCGTTAGATTTATAAGTCTTTCTCTAATTATTTTTTAATAGCGAGGTGGAGCAGCCTGGAGTGCTCGTCGGGCCCATAACCCGGAGGTCGCGTGGTTCAAATCCCGCCCTCGCTATTTATTTTTTGTGGGGAAATTATGTTGGGGAACTGAAGGGCTTACTTTTTTGCAATTTTCCACAACGCTTCGAAATGTTTTTTAAATCCCAAAGTAATCTCTTTATTATTTATGAGCATACATAAGGGATTTTCAGACCATATTAAAATTCCGGTCTTATATCCATATATAAAAAGTTGTGTTGCAGATGAAAAATTCATTGGCAAAGTCCGATACCTAATTTTAGAAATTTCTTTTATTATTTGTCCCTTATTTTTTACATTAGGATTAAATAAAACTCTTATTGGTTTTTTCTGCTGGTTCAATTTTTTAAACCAAGGAAAGATAAAAAAACCCATTTTCGAATATCCCTCCCCTGTCCCGGATTGAATCAATAATTCTTTTTCTGAATTAAGAATATCATTCAAGAAAGTTTTCATTCCTTCCAAGCCATCGTAATAAGTAACTTTTCTATTTTCTAATTGATTCCCCTGCTTACTTAAAAGAGAAGGCATTATCTGCTCTATTTTTGCATCTTTTTCTTTTAAAATATCTCTAATTCTTTTAGGGGACAGAGAGGTCCAATATCTCTTTTTATTTTTCTCAACTACACTTATAAGACCTTTTTTTAACAGACCCTCTAAAGCATCGTAAACATTTTTTCTATGGATACCTGCTTTTTTGCTTAATGGGCCCGCAATTAGTTCTCCTTCTCCAAGCAATGCTAAATAAACTTTAGATTCTGTTTCAGTTAATCCAACTTCTTTCAACGAATTAATCTCATTCTCCATTTCTTTCTAAGTCCTCTAAAACTTATAAAGGTTGTGGTAGTGACCACCACATATAATTATTAAGGATTACTATTCGCTTTTTATATGAGAAGAGTAAACTTACCTTATTTAGAAAAGCACCTGAGAAATGGTTTTAGAGAAGTAGTGATAAGACAGGTGCGGCCGGGTCCTGCAACAATAAATACCCGTTCGGTTGTGACTATTCCTTTTATAACAAAAATAGACCCCACAAGGAAGCAAAAACCGGGGGAAAAAAGAATCGGGAGGCTACTTATTTGGGATTGTCTCAGAGCTGCAGATGAGTTTGTTGCCCAGGAACTTTACGGTCAAAAAGGAGATAAATCTCGCTATCGTGATTTGGGGGAAATAACTTCCTCGACGTTTGATGACGCACGTAATCATTCAACACATTTAGATAATCTAATGTGGAATCAGGAGAATGTTTTAAAAATTGGTTGGGCATTTGATCCCATAGATGCATTTGATATAACTCTTAGTAATGTAATAAGGGTCCTTCGACCCACTATTGCTGAAGCAGTAGGAATCTTATCTCAAATAGAAATTTCTCCGAACCTATTTCTAGCATATCAGGGATGGCTGAAAATGTACTCTAATGTTGGTATGGATGGTTTGGGGGTGCAACCAAAAGAGAATGAAACAAATCTTCGCAAAATCGATGAGGATTATACTCTCCCCATTCAACAAAGCTATGAGCGTTAAAAAAGACCATTGAAAAATAAAAAATCATAAATATTTCTGCTGTTATGTTTTTTGTTAATTTCTTAAATAGGGTGCGGAAGAAATAATTCCATTAATTTAAATTATTCCTTAATCCAATATCTATAAAAGGGTCTTATTCCGACGATGACAGCAATTATCAAAAAGTACCATGAATTTACAGACTGTAAAATTAATCGCACGCCCAGAGCAGGAATCGAACCTGCGAGCCCCGAGGGGCCGAGATTAGCAATCTCGTGCAATACCATTATGCGATCTGGGCATAAGGTTATCTACTGTTCTTAGTTTATAAAGATTATTTTTCAATCTCGCTTGTCCTCTTGTATCTAATATATAATTTATCGAGGATTTCTGTGACTTGTTTGCGGGATTCTGCGTTGCCGAGTCCTTTCCAATCGAGGAGGGCGAAGTCTATTTCTTCCTGTGTTTTTTCTATTGCTTCGCGAACCATATTTTCTGTGAGTGGCAAAGAGTATTGCGGAATTATGTGCGAGATTGCGAGGTTTGAATTTAGTTGGATTTTATTGAAGTTCGGGCAGTAGTGCGGACCTCCGATTGCGACTGCGTTTTCGCTGTAGGGATTTGGTTTGAAATCTTTTATTATATCGCGGATTGTTTTAGCGACGGCAAATCCTGCGCGCCGGTCTTCCCATTCGGTTGGTGTTGCGCCGATTTCTATAAAGACGCAGGGCTTGTCAATTAGCGGGCCGTGGTGCGTGCATTCGAGAGTGACTTCGTAATCAAGATGCGATTCTTCTGCGTTGGCTTTTAGTTTTTCAAAAATCTGTTTCAAAAATTGCGACGAGGTTGGACAGATTTTTTCTGGCTCGCCTCCAAACTCGTTTTGTCTCCAATTCCCTGGTGCGTGAACAGACAGAGTTTTTCCGCCTGCTTCTGACTGGTGCTTTGACGCGAAAATTACAAAGTCGTAACGCGAGATTTTTTCTTTGTCGAGATTTTCTGTGAAAATAATTTCCTCGTCGCAGAGGTAGAAATCAAAACTCGGCGCGTCTTTCATCGACGACAAAAGCGGGTTTTCGCGAAACTGCGACAACTGCGTCGTGATGTTAATTCCTGCGCGGTCTTTCTTGCTTGCGACTATGAGGTACTTGTTAAACATGAATTAAGATGACTGGCTGGTTTTATAAGGATTTTGGAGAAGATTAATAAACTCTTTTTCTTTTTTCTGTTTATGTTTTGGAGTTTTGTTGCTGCGGTGATTGTGCTCGTGTTAGGAATTCCTTTGGGAAATTATCTTGCGAAAGTCACGAAAGAAGAATTGAAAGACGGGCAGAAGTGGTTCCGCTTGATTGTGATTTTCGGTTTGATTGGTGTGGTTCTCGGGCTTGTTTTGCGAAATGACGCTTTGCTTTTTTCGTGCGCGTTTATTGCGATTGTGACGAGTAGAAGTCTAAGACGATAGTTTTTAAAACTCCGGACTTTTCAGAATTTAATGTTATACTTAATCGGGCTTGGGTTGAATGTCGACGGGATTTCTGGGTTCGGACTGGAAGTTTTGAAAAGATGTAAAAGGATTTATCTTGAAAATTATACTGTGGATTTTCCTTACAGTGTCGGTGAGCTTGCGGAGGTTTTGGGGAAGAAGATTGTTGAGGCGGACAGGGCGTTTGTTGAGAGTTTGGAAATTGTTGATGAAGCACAAAAGATGGATGTTGCGCTTTTGGTTTACGGCTCGCCCTTGACAGCGACGACGCACATTACTCTGATTGACGAAGCGAAGAAATCGAAAGTTCGGTATAAAATTATTTACAATGCTTCTATTCTCGACGCTGTCGCAGGAACAGGTTTGCAATTATACAAATTTGGGAAAACAACTTCTATGCCTGCGTGGAAAAAAAATTTCGTGCCGGAAAGTTTCATGGAAGTTGTAAAAGAAAACCAGTCAATCGGCGCGCACAGTTTGATTCTTATTGACATTGGTTTGGAGTTTCCAGACGCGCTGAAACAACTTGAAATTTCTGCGAAGAATTCGAAAATAAAAATCCAAAAACTTGTTGTGTGTCAGGCGCTCGGCACGAAACGAGAAAAGATTCTTTACCGGACGTTGGAAGATTTAAGAGAAATGGAAAATGTCCTGAAACCTTACGGCATAATTATCCCCGGGAAAATGCATTTTGTCGAGGAAGAAGTTTTAAATTCTTTTTGCAAGTAATCATGAAAAAACTGGAAATATACGACTGCACTCTGAGAGAAGGCGAACAGGCAGGGGGCGTGAGTTTTTCTGTCGACGATAGAATAGAAATCGCGAAAGCACTTGACGAATTTGGAGTTGACTTTATAGAGCTGGGCTGGCCAATTGATTCGGAAGTTCTTGAAGCTTTTCTTCGGGTGGAAAAAGAAAACCTAAAAACAGGAATCGTCGCGTTCGGTTCGACGAGCCGGTCAGACGACGTGGAGAATGACGCCAACCTGAATTCAATTCTAAACAGCCGGGCAAAATATGCCTGCATTTTCGGAAAGAGCTGGGACGAGCATGTTGAAAAACAACTTAGAATTACCAAGGAAGAAAATTTGGAGCGGATAAAAAAAAGTGTTGCGTTTTTGAAAAGTCGCGGAGTGGAAGTTTTTTACGACGCTGAACATTATTTTGACGGATTCAAAAGCGACGCTGAATACGCAATGAAAACAATTTGGGCGGCGGCAGAAGCAGGAGCAACGAAAATAATCCTTTGCGACACCAACGGAGGAACTCTTCCCGAAGAGATGAAAAAAATTCTTGAAAAAACTTCAGAGGAAATTAAAAGAAAATTTCCAGAAATAATTCTGGGTGTTCATTTTCATAATGATTGCGGACTTGCGCTTTCGAATTCTCTTGAATCTCTTGATAAAGTTTCGCATGTCCACGGAACAATAAATGGTTTGGGGGAAAGGGTCGGGAATCTTGACTTGTGCGAGTTTGTTCCGCTTCTTATGCTTAAGAAAAATTTTGATTTGGAATTGAATCTTGGGAAGATAAAAGAGCTCAGCGAAAAAGTTTATCGAATTGCAAACCTACCGCATAAAATCGGGCAGGCTTTTGTGTCGCAGAGGGCGTTCACGCATAAGGGGGGTGTCCACATCGACGCGACTTCAAAAGGCGCGAGCTACAGCCACGTAAATCCTTCGGACCTCGGCATGGACCATAGTTTCATTCTCACAAGTCTTGGCGGTTCAGCTTGCGTTGTCGGTGCTGCGAAGAAGTTTGGAATAGAAATCTCTAAGGAGGAATCTAAGGAGAAAATAAGTAAAATCCTTCGGGAACTTCGGGAGAAAGAAATCGCAGGTTATGATTTTGGAAACCTCGACGCTGAACAGGAAATTCTTATACAAAAACATCTTGGAAAATTTGAAGAATTCTTTGAAGTTTTAAACTGGGAAATTTTTACCGACGGGAAAAAAAGCCGAGCAAAAGTAGAAATAGAAATTGGTGGTGAAAAATTTTTCGAAGAAACAGAAAGTGCAAACGGGCCGATTGATGCGATTTATTCTGCAATAAACGAGCTCCTTGGAAAAAGATATTCTGAAATAAAAAATCTGGAACTCAAAGATTACAAAGTTAGAATCGCGAAGCAAAACAGCGTTGGAAGTTCTGTCCGAACGAGGATAGATTTTTCTGACGGTTTTGAATTTTCGACAGTCGGTGTCAGCGAGAACATAATTCAGTCTGGAATCGACGCGCTCGTGAAAGGATTTAATTATTATCTGAACAAGAAAGTTATTTAAATTGCGTAAAGCATCTATTGAAATGTATGATTTTAAAACTGCTGAAGAAGAGATACTAAAATTCTGGGAAGAGAACAGGATTTACGAGAAATCTCGGAAGAAAAATGCGAAAGGAAAGAATTTTTATTTTCTTCAGGGACCGCCTTATACTTCGGGACGGCTACACATCGGGCACGCGTGGAACAACAGCATGAAAGACATTGCTCTGAGATTTTTTAGAATGCGTGGAAGAAATGTCTGGGACAGGGCAGGATATGATATGCACGGTTTGCCGACGGAAAATAAAGTGCAGCAAAAATTAAATCTGAAAGACAAGGATGAAATTATAAAATTCGGAGTTGGAAAATTCTCAAAAGAGTGTCTTAAGTTCTCTACGGAAAATGCAAAAATTATGAACCGCGACCTTAAGAGATTGGGAATTTGGATGGACTTTGAAAATGCTTATCTTCCGGTGGAGAATGATTTCATGTCAAGCGAATGGCTTTTGATAAAAAAAGCTTACGAGCAGAAGCGCCTTTACAAGGGAAAGAAAATTATGCACTGGTGCGGGAAATGTGAGACCTCGTTGGCAAAACACGAATTGGAGTATGAAACAATTAAAGACAAATCGATTTATGTTTCATTCAAGTTAAAAAACAAGGACGGGTGCCTTGTCATTTGGACGACAACGCCGTGGACAATTCCATTTAATCTGGCGGTAATGGTTAATCCTGATTTAGAATATGTTGAACTTGCCGCGAAAGGAGAAGTGTATTATATCGCCAAAGAACTAGCTAAAAAATTTGCTAAGGATATTCTGGAAGATGAAAACGCGACGATTCTGAAAACGGTGAAAGGAAAAGATATGGAAGGATGGGAATATCTTCACCCGTTCGGAGACGCGATTGATTACAGCTTGTTAAAAAAAGAGTCGCCAAAGGTTCATACTATTTTGCTTTCGAAGGAATATGTTAATTTAGAATCTGGAACAGGGTTGGTTCATAATGCTCCTGGTTGTGGCCCTGAGGATTTTGAAGTTGCACAGGAATATAAAATTAAACCATTTAATACTTTGAATGAAAAAGGCGAACTTGGAGATGTCGGAGAGTTCAGCGGTTTGATTGCAAAAAAAGACGACTGGAAATTTATCAAAGCTCTCGACGACCGAAGGGCTTTGCTTGGTGAAGAATTTATTTCGCACGAGTATGCTCACTGCTGGAGATGCCACACACCGGTTATTTTCAGAGCAACAGAACAGTGGTTCTGGAAAGTTGAGGATCTTATTCCGAAGATTCTTGATTATAATAAAAAAATAAAATGGGTTCCTAAAACTGTTCAGAATAGTTATGAATCTTGGATTTCAAATTTAAAAGATAATGGAATTACTCGACAGAGATTTTGGGGGACGCCGGCGCCGATTTGGGAATGCAAATGCGGGAATGTGGAAGTGATTGGAAGCCAAGAGGAACTGAAGAAGCGGGCTATTGGAAAGCTTCCTGAGAATCTGCACAAACCTTGGATTGATTCTGTGAAGATAAAATGCCCGAAGTGTAATGAGGAAATCTCGAGAATTCCTGATGTTCTGGATGTGTGGATTGACTCTGGAACAGCGTCGTGGAATTGTCTTTATTATCCAAAAAAAGAAAATCTCTTAAAAGAGTTTTTTCCGGCTGACCTTATTGTTGAAGCTTCTGAACAGGCTCGGCTGTGGTTCAGCATGTTACAAGTGTGCTCTACAATCTTATTTGGAAAATCCTGCTACAAGGGAGTTTTTGGACACGGAATGATTCTGGATTTTCAGGGAATGAAAATGTCAAAGTCCATCGGGAATATGATTTCCCCTTATGAAGTTATAGACAAGTATTCTTCGGAAATCTTAAGATACTATATTTGCGAGACAAATGCCGGCGAGAATATTAACTTTAATTGGGAGGATGTAAAACAAAAACAAAGGAATCTTCTGGTTCTTACGAATACTGCAAATTATCTTGTGCAACTGAAGGATTTGAAAGGAAGAGGCACGGCTGGAATTGAAGAGAAATATATTTTATCTAAACTAAATCATTCAATTGAGACGATTACAAAACTTTTTGAGAATTATGAGTTTGATAAGACAATTACAGAGTGTGAAAACTTGTTTCTGGATATTTCAAGAATTTATATTAAGATGACGCGGGACAAGAGTGCAGAATTTCCAGAAGTTGTGTTCAAAGCATTGAAAGAAGCGTATGTTAAGTCGTTACAAATGTTTGCGCCGATTTGCCCTTTATTGACAGAGCATCTTTGGCAACAACTTAGAAAAGAAAAAATTGTGGAAGAAGAGTCGGTGCATTTGTCGTCGTGGCCGAAAGTTGAAAATAAAAATATTGACGAAAAACTTGAACAGGAGATGGAAAAAGTTTTGAGAATTATCGAAGCTGGGCTGGCGGGAAGAGACAAAGCGCAGATTGGATTGAAATGGCCCCTTGCTTCGGCAGAAATAACTCTTGATAAAAAGATTCGTAAGGAGTTGGAAGGGATAATCGGGACGCAGTTGAATGTTAAAAAAATAAAATTTATTTCAGGAGAAGAAATTAAAGTTG
This sequence comes from Candidatus Woesearchaeota archaeon, assembly GCA_964418495.1. GTDB lineage: Archaea > Nanobdellota > Nanobdellia > Pacearchaeales > GW2011-AR1 > CAYQLQ01. The sequence goes on from CAYQLQ010000004.1 coordinate 19,963, forward strand.
AATTTGATACAGTGATGACGCCGGAACTTGAGGCAGAAGGTTACGCTCGGGAAGTCGCGAGGCAGATACAGGCGTTTAGAAAAGAATTAGGATTGCAAAAACAAGATCAAATAAAACTTTGGATAATCGTCGACGCTGATTTCAAAAACATCCTCGATAAAAATGAAAATTTCATTGAGACGCGAACAAATTCTGAGGAAATCAATATTGTTACAACTGCTAAGGAAACATTTAAAAACAGAACTGACTTTAAAGTTAAGAATAAAGAGGGGGCGATTGGGATTATCGCGGAATAACTACTGTCTGGTAATCCAATAAGTTTGCTCCTTTGGTATAACAATATTTAAAAAGAGAAAAAAACACATAATAAAATGATAGTTAAAGATGAATTTTTGAGTCGGCTGAGGAAAATTTTCGATTTAAATCTTTACGAAGTGAAAGTCTGGACTGCACTCTTGTCACGGGGAACTTCTACGGCTGGGGAACTTAGCAATATTTCAGATGTTCCGCGTTCACGAACTTACGATATTCTTGAAAGTCTTGAGAAGAAAGGATTTATTATTATGAAACTGGGAAAACCAATAAAGTTTGTTGCGTTGAAACCTGAGGAAGTTGTGGAGCGGGTGAAGAAAAATCTTATGCGAAGTGCGCAGGACAAAACTAAGAGATTGGAGAGACTTAAGGGAGACGAAGTTCTTGATGAATTGAGCACATTGTTTACGCAGGGTGTTAAGTTTGTTGAGCCGAGCGATTTGTCGGGGAGTCTTCGAGGGCGGCAGAATGTTTACAATCATCTTGATATGATGGTTCGCGACGCGGAAAAAACAATTACGATTGTGACGACTGCAGAAGGATTGAATCGGAAAATAGAAGTGCTTATGCCTTCGTTGGAGAAATGTAAGAAGCGGGGGATTATTGTAAGAATTGCTGCGCCGATTGATAAGAATAATCTTGCTGTTGCGAAAGAGTTGAGTAGGGTTGCAGAGGTGCGAGATATGAAAGACATCAAGGCGAGGTTTACTATAATTGATTCAAACCAGATTATGTTCATGCTTCTTGACGACGAGAAATTCCATCCGAACTACGACATCGGCGTCTGGATAAACACACAGTTTTTTGCTTCGGCGCTTGAGCAAATGTTTGAGCTTGCGTGGAAAGAAATGAAGAAGATTAAGTGATTATAGTTCTACTTTTTCGAGTTCTTCTACTTTTTTGGTTTTGAAAATTTTAAGGCGGAGTTGTTTTGCGTTTTCTTTTCCTTTTGTGAAGTTCATCGCCTGAAGTTTGAGCTGGCGGAAAGGAAGTTTGTATTTTTTTGCGAGGGTTAGATAGTTTTTGAAGTTGAGATTTTTGGGTTTGGTTTTTGCGAGTTTTGAAAATATTTCCGGATTGCCGATTGCGTTTCTTCCGAGCATTACAGCGTCGAAGATTTTCAGAATCTGGTTTGCGTTTTTTTCGTCGATGTTTCCAGAATAGATTATCGGAATTTTTGAAAAGGATTTTATTTTTTTGGCGAACGCTATGTCAGGCGCTCCGCTATAACCTTGCGCCTGTGTCCGAGGATGAACGGCGAGCGCGTCGCAGTATTTCTCCGCTAGCCTTAGAATTTCAAAAGCATTTGCAGATTTTCTTATTTTAACAGAGAGAAATTTCTTTGTTGACGCGCGCATTGTTTTCAGGATTTTTTCAATGGTTTTTAAATCTGTGAGAAAACTTCCGAAGCTGTGCTTTCGCGCGGTTTTTGCAGGACAGCCGAGATTCAAATCAAAACCCGCGACTTTGCTTTCGTGTTTTTTTATAAACGCGCCGACGCCTTTTGGAGAGGTACAGAACATTTGAAGGATGGGGTAGTCGGTTAAACTAATTTTTTGTTTTGTGAGCGGATGAATCATTCCTGTGTAAGTTTGTCCGCAATCTGCTTTTTTGCAGAGAAGGCGGAACGCAATGTCGTTGATTTCCTCCATCGGTGCGAGAAGATAAGGATTTTTGAAAGGAAGTTTCATTCTTCAACCCCTGCGACTAAATAATGCGGGAGAGTTTTTTTGACTTGGACATTTAGTTTTTTGCCAAGGATGTTTTTTTGGGAGAAAACTGCGAAGAGTTTGTAGCTTGGATTTCGCGCGAGGTAAGTGTTTCCAAAACCGCGCGAGTCGACGAGGACAGCTTCGGTTTTTCCAAGCCAAGGATTCTGGATTTCTCTACAAATTTCTAAATGAATGTTCATAAGTTTTGTTGCGCGCTGTTTCATTGTTGCTGAAGAAATTTGTTTTAATTTTGACGCGGGGGTTCCAGGTCTTGAACAAAAGTTACTTCGATTTAAAATTTCTGGTTTTATCTCTTGAAGAAGATTGCTTGTTTCTCCGAAATCTTTTTCAGTTTCTCCAGGATACCCAACAATAATATCTGTGGAAATTGTAATCTCTGGAATTGCTTTTTTGAATTCTGAGATTATTTTTTTTACGTCGGAAGTTTTGTATTTTCGTTTCATTTCCTTAAGAATTTTGTCGCTTCCGGATTGAATTGGAAGATGCAGAAACTTAAACATTTTTGGATGCTTGTAGATTTCAATAAGTTCTGGCAGAATTTTAAGAACATTGTCTGGATTCATCATGCCGACGCGGACGAAAAAATTCCCTTTTAGTTTTAGGATTTCTTTGAGAAGTTCGGGGAGGGAATTTTTTCCGTCGTCGTTTCCATACGCTGCGTTGTCCTGCGAAGTTATCCAAATTTCTTTAGAGCCGGATTCCAAATCGGTTTTAATTGATTTCAAAATTGTTTCTTTTGGATAGGAGAAAAGTTTTCCTTTTACCAGACGAACGACGCAATAAGAACATTCGCCAGAGCACCCTTCGGAGATTTGGTTTATTCCTACGAATTTGTTCTGGGAAATTTTTGGGAGGGCGGACTTGACTTCGTTCCGGGGTTTGATGAAAGAATCTTCATCATAAGTTTGCTCGGAAATTTCTTTTATGAGTTCTGTGATTCTCTTGGTTTGGCTTGTGTCTAGGAGGAAAAGATTTTCGTGCTGAAGTTCTTTCTGGAAAATTCTCGGCATGCAACCAGCGAGGATTATTTTTTTCTTTTGCTTCAATAAATCAGAAACTCGCCGACGGATTTTTTCCTGTGTCGCTTCTTTCACAATGCACGAGTTTATCACGACAAGGTCGGAAAATTCCGGGCTGGACGTCAGATTCAAACCTGCCTGCTTCACAAGCCCTTTCATTATTTCTGTGGAATTCAGATTCGCGGTGCAACCGTAAGTTTCAAAATAAATTTCCAGCATAAGAATACAACGAGAGCGGGTTTAAAAGAATTACCAAGAACCAATATCTTTTTTAGGAAAAAGCGGGTCGTCGTAATTTGCTTCGCACATCGTCCCTGTTACATCGCACATTTTTCTATGATAATTTGCTGCTTCAAGAGAAGTCACTTTATAATCACCGTCTGCATCTGCACGCTTCCAATCAACATATAATATTTCATCGGGAATTTCTTCGAGAGGTTTTCCCTCTGCTCTGGCACGAAGAGTCTCCACTTGTTTCATTAATTCTTTTGCTGGAGAGTCATAACCATAAGAGATCGCACCTCCAAAAAAAGTTCTCGGGGGTTCGGAGATTTTTGGAACTGGCTGTACACTTTTTGTAGGAACACATGAAGAAATAAGCGAAACACCTACGAGCAATAAACCTGTTAAACCTAATTTTCTCATTTGAAGTGGGGAGAAGAATTTAGTTCTGTTTATAAATATTGTTATGATGAAAAATAACTGAAAAGAAAAATATAAAGATAAAAATAAAAATAAATAAGAGATTTAAGCTCTTGTTAATGCCATAATTACGCTTAACAATGTTGTTATTACCACTATCCAACCAACAATCACTGTTAAAACTATTGGAATGTAGGGCACTGTCAAAATTCTTGAAATCATACCGAATGCTACTGCCAATGAGACAATAACTCCAGTTATCCAAGCAATGAAGTGCAATACTGTTCCACCCTGTTTTGCCATGTTCAACCTCCTTTTAATTTAAATATGTTTTTCCGACGTGGCGGGCATTTAAATAGGTTTTGGTTTTACATTTCTCGAATTGCTTCAATGCCCAAAAGATAAAGTGTGTTTTTCAAAACCTGTTGCGTTGCGTTGACTAATCCCAAACGGAATTTTTCTTTTTTATCGCCGAGAACAGGACAACAATGATAAAATTCATTAAAGAGTTGCGCGAGCTGGTAAGAATAGCTCGCAATCAGCGACGGGTTAAGATTTCTGTATGAACTTGAAACAGTTTCTTTGAACTGCGAAAGTTTTTTTATTAATTCTGTTTCATGGGGATTGAGTTCGCAGATTTTAAGCGGAATGTTTTTTTGTTTTGCTTTTTTCAAAATGGAATTTGCTCTTGCGTAAGTGTATTGAATATACGGGCCTGTGTCTCCTTCAAAACTGATTGATTCCTTCGGGTTGAAAACTGTATCTTTTTTTATGTCAACTTTTAGAAGCATATATTTTATTGCGGCGAGTGCTATCTGAAGACTTCTTTTCTCAAGTTCCCGTTTGGAAATTTTTTGTCTTGTTTTTAATTCTTTCTTTCCGAGGTTCTGGACTTTCTCAATGAGATCGTCAGCGTCGACAACTGTGCCTTCGCGGGATTTCATTTTGCCTTCAGGAAGATTTACCATTCCGTAAGAAAGATGGAAAAGGTTTTCCGCATTTCCAATTCTAAGTTTTTCCAAAAGATAAAAAAGAACTGCGAAATGATAAATTTGTTCGTTGCCGGTTATGTAGATTGACTTGTTGAGAGAGAAATCTTTGAATTTTTTTTGCGCGAGATAAATGTCCTGCGTAACATAAACCGAAGTTCCATCGGCACGGAGAAGGTATTTTTTTCCGAGCCCTTGTTCTTCGAGGTCGACTGAAACTGCTCCGTCGCTTTCTTTTTGAAATAAATTTTGCTCCACTCCTTTTATGATTATTTCTCTTCCTTTTGTATAAATCTCGCTTTCAAAATATTCTCTATCGTGTTTTATTCCAAAATTCTGGTAAGTTTTTTTAAATCCGTCGAACGCCCACTTGTTCATTTTTTTCCAAAGAGCGATTGTTTTTTTGTCACCAGCCTCCCATTTTCTTAACATTTCGTGAACTTCAATTTCAAGATCTTTATTTTTTTTGAGTTTGTTATTAAACATTACATAAAAATCTCCGACAAGTTTATCGGACTTTATTTTTTTTGAAGGCTTTTTGTTCTTTCCCCATTTGGAATACGCGAGCATTGATTTGCAAATGTGAATTCCCCGATCATTGTTCAGGTTTACGCGGATTACTTTTGCGTTGCTGAATTCGAGGATTCGTGAGACGCTTTCACCGATTGCCATGTTTCGCAGATGCCCGAGATGGAGTGGTTTGTTTGTGTTTGGCGACGGAAATTCAACCATTATTTTTTCAGGAGGAATTTGATTTCTCCCAAAATTATCTTTTTGTTTTTCTATTTCTTTTAGAATATTTAGAGCCAGAGATTTTCTGTCGATGAAAAAGTTCAGATATGCTCCGGAAGTTTGAATGTCTGAGAATTTTTTTGGTTGTCCGATTTTTGCGCGGAGTGCGAGAGCGATGTCGTGCGGTGCGGATTTTAATTTGCTTGCGAGAACAAAGCACGGGAACGCGAAGTCGCCCATTTCAATTGACGGCGGGATTTCTATTTTGCTTTCAATTTCTTCGAGGGAAAATTCGAATTTTGCGAATGGTTCTTCAAGTTCTTCTATCGCCTTCTTTAAAATTTTCGAGAGGATTTTTTTCATAAGATATAAAAAGGAATGTGGATTATAAATGTTATGAAATATGATTTAATTATTGCAGGTTCGGGGCCGGCGGGCTTGACTGCGGCGGTTTATGCTGCGCGTTACAAATTGAAAACTCTTGTGATTGGGAAACTTGCGGGCGGGCTTGCTGGAGAAGCTTACGAAATCTGCAACTTTCCGTCGTATGGGAAAATTCTTGGATTTGAACTTATGCAAAAAATGATTAATCAAGTTAAAGATTTAGGGGTTGAAATAAAAGCAGAAGAAATTATCGACGCTAAAAACGGGAAGGAGTTCGAGATTGTGACAAACAAAGGAAAATATTTTTGTAAGAAATTAATTCTTGCGACAGGAAGCGAGAGGAAAAAACTGGAACTTGCGCGCGAAAAAGAATTAACTGGACGCGGGATTAGTTATTGCGCGACGTGCGACGCACCGTTTTACAAAGACAAAATTGTTGCGGTGATTGGTGGCAGCGACGCTGCGTTGACTGCGGCTTTACTTTTGACAAAATTCGCAAAGAAAGTTTATATTATTTACCGGCAGGACAGATTTTTCCGAGCCGAACCGACATGGATTGAAGATGTTAAAAAAAATAAAAAAATCGAGCCGGTTTTTAATTCGGTTGTAAAAGAATTAGCCGGAGAAAAAAATCTTGAAGAAATTAAAATTGAGACGAACGGGAAGAAAAAGAATTTGAAAGTTGATGGAGTTTTTGTTGAAATTGGAAGTTCGCCGAATGTTTTGCTTGCGGAAATGCTCGGAGTGAATATTGATGGTGGGCAAATTGTTGTGAATAAAAAACAAGGAACGAATGTCGCGGGGGTTTTTGCGGCGGGTGATGTTACGAATAATTTTTTGAAACAGGTTGTTACTGCGTGCGGGGAGGGAGCGATTGCTGCTGATTCTGCCTACCGTGAGTTAATAGAATAATTTATAATTGGGGATACTTCTAAGAATTGTGCCTTAGTAGCTCAGCGGTAGAGCGACTGCTTCGTAAGCAGTAGGTCAAGGGTTCAAATCCCTTCTGAGGCTTTGAAAATTCGAAGAGAAAACTATTTTGAAGTTGGAAGAAAACCCGCCGAAGTTCCGGAAAGGAAAAAAGAAAGCGTGCTGGCAGAGATAACAAAATACGTGGGGATTGGATTGGGAATCGGACTTGCTGTGTCGGGAATTGTTTATGGTGCGATTTGTTTAGTTGACTATTTTCAATAAACTTAAATAATGTTCTTTTTTGGTTTTGTTATGGTAAATAAAAAAACAGACCTTGAGAAAGCACTTGACAAGAACAGCGCGGCTCCGCAGATTTCGAAGGAGGAGGAAGTCGGTTATCATAAGGGCGCGTTGACGACGCTGGTGAACGAGCGGAACGAACTTGTGAAAATGATTCAGGTTGTTGAGTCGCTGATGCAAGCGCACATGAAACGTCTTGAAGAACTTGGTGTTAAGATACAGAAAGGATAAGTAGGAAATTTTATAAGCAGGCGGGAACTTTTCTTTTTAGTATGTTGAGCGTCGTGGCAAACGCCGTGGCGACGTCGTTTGCGGGAGTGCCGGATGGAGACTTTATATAGAATGTCCGTCATCCCGAAGAAAAGAACGCGGGAGTGCCGGAGTGGTCAAACGGGCAGCCCTTAAGAGGCTGTGGCTTAGTGCCTGCGAAGGTTCGAACCCTTTCTCCCGCATTGGAAAAATCAAGAAAAATACTTATTCTGGTTGGACTGCTATTTGTTTTAATCGCAATTAATTATTCTTATATTGATAATTTTTTGGAAGACGCTTTTTCAGAGGACGGGAATTTTCTTGTGGTGGAGCGCGTGATTGATGGCGACACAGTTAAGATAAACGGAACGTCGGTGCGGTTGCTTGGAATTAATTGCCCGGAGAAGGGCGAGGAGTTTTCTTCTGAGGCGACGGAATTTTTAGAGGGTTGGGTTTTGGGAAAGGGGGTTCAGTTGAAATACGGGAAGGACAAAATCGACAGATACGGGCGGACGCTGGCGTATATTTTTTACGGCGACACGAATGTCAATTTGGAAATTGTGCGGAACGGATTTGCGAATTATTATTTCCCGTCGGGGAAGGACGCTTATTTAGATAATTTTGTTGGGGCGTGGGAAAAGTGCGTTGGGGAAGGAAGAAATATTTGCGAGAAATCTTCAGATGTTTGCGCGGATTGCGTGGGTGTGAAAAGTTTTGACATGAAGAAAGAAGATATTGAGTTTTTTAATTCGTGCGGATTTGACTGCTCTCTGGCGGGGTGGAGTGTGAAAGACGAGGGGCGGAAAGTTTTTGATTTTTCTTCGGCGAGGATTCTAGCGGGACAGAGTTTGCATTTGATTGTTACAAAAGGCGAAGAGGCGGATACAGCAGATAAAATATTTTGGAAACGGAGCGACTATGTTTGGACTGGAACAGGCGACACTTTGATTTTGCGCGACAGCGACGGGAATTTGGTGGTTTGGGAAAAGAAGGGATATTAGGAAAGTTTAAATAAAGTGATTTTCCTATATTTTTGAGGTGGTTATGCCTCAGACATATAATTCTGAAGAAATAAAATGACAAAAAAACCTCGTGTGCTGTATGTTGATGATGTGATTATACCTGACTTAGAAGAAGAAGTTCTTCAGAGAAAAAACCCTGGAATAGATCTTAAACTAGTATGTGGAAATGATTTGGCGTTGCAAGAAGTGTCCTCAGCCCATTATGATGCGATTGTTTATGATGTTGGAATGGAAGTAAGAAATTTTTACCATGCTCTTAAATTCAAGGAGATTCAACCGGATGTGGTGCTAGTGGGAATAAGCTTGTGTGGAGAATCTATCAGAGCAAAAGAGATACCAGAAATCTTTGCGCACTGCGGAAGAACAGAGGCAATTACATTTCGGGATAGAGAGTTGGAAGGATTGTTAAAACGTTTGGGCGTTAAGGTAGAATAGTTAAACTTTTAAACTTCTGAATATCCTAATTATCGTAGACTAGGTTGGCGGGTTAGCCCTCCGCTATTTGCAAGTGGGCTTTATGCAAACTACGGGCGGGGCGTGACGAAAACGCTGTCAAGTCTTTTTTCGGACGTTGACGTTTTGTCTGTCTTGATTCTGTAGATGCGAAACGGGTCAGACCTTGATCGGAGCAGCCCTAAACACCTATT
>CAYQLQ010000005.1:0-2156 GCA_964418495.1 Candidatus Woesearchaeota archaeon
CTACAGAAAAAGGAAATTCCTATACAATCTAGTTAACTGATTAGTTTTTAAAATAATCTGTGGGACCCCAGAAATCCTTTTCATTGAACATCGAGGTTCAACAAAGTCATGAGCGAGTTAATTATTTAAGCCTCTATATTTTTTTAATTCTATGATATACACAAATTCTGACGGAGGTGCGCGGGGAAATCCTGGGCCGGGGGCGGTTGGTGCTATTGTGCGGAAGGACGGAGAAATTCTCTCGCGCTACAGCGCGTTTATTGGAAAGTTTGTGACGAACAATATTGCAGAATACACTGCGTTGATTGAGGCACTGAAACTCGCATCGAAAATCACCGACGACGAAATCACGTGCATTCTTGATTCTGAACTTGTGGTTAAACAGCTTCTTGGAAAATACTGTGTGAAAGATACGAAACTTCTGCCACTTTTTCTCGAGGTGCAAAAACTTCAGGAGAATTTTAAAAAAATAATTTACCAACACTCGTCGCGATGGGACGCGTTTCAGCAGATGGCAGACGAACTGGTTAATCAGGAATTAGAAAGCCGCGGCTATAAGAAGTTCGGGCGAAGATAGGAATATTTTATAAATGTGTTTTGTATGATATTGGTATGGGAAGAGAAGAACAAATAATTGCCGAGAGATTGAAAAAAATTGACGAAATGCGGAAGGAGGGAATTAATCCGTATCCGTCGGTGTCAGAGAAAAAAGAAAGTTGCGCGGATTGTTTGGGAAAAATGGGGAAGGTTGTTAAGACTGCTGGGCGGCTGATGATAAAAAGGGATTTGGGAAAAATTGCGTTTGCGAATTTGAAGGATTCTTCAGGCGAGATTCAGATTGTTCTTCAAGAAAAAGAGACGCCGGAAAAAGCGCGGAAGTTTTTTAAAAAATATATTGACGCGGGAGATTTTGTCGGAGTTGAAGGAAAAGTTTTCAAAACAAAAACAAATCAGATTTCAATTCTTGTGAAGAATATTTCTATTTTGAGCAAAGCGGTTTTGCCGTTGCCGGAGAAGTGGCATGGAATTCAGGACGACGAGGAGAAATTGAGAAAAAGGTATCTGGATATTTTGATGAACCCTGAGGTGAAAGAAATGTTTGAGAAGAAAGCGAAATTCTGGAGCACGATTAGGAATTTTCTTTTGGAGCGCGGATTTCTTGAAGTGGAAACTCCTGTTCTGGAAAATTCCGCAGGCGGAGCATCAGCGACGCCATTTGCAACGCACCACAACGCGCTGGATATTGATGTTTACCTCAGGATTTCAATGGGGGAGTTGTGGCAGAAGAAACTAATGGTTGCTGGCTATGACAAAACTTTTGAAATCGGGCGGCAGTTCCGTAACGAAGGAATGGATATGGAACATTTACAGGATTATTCGCAGATGGAATTTTATTGGGGTTATGCTGATTATCGCGACGGAATGAAACTTGTTGAAGAAATGTATAAGAAAGTAGCGAAGGCGGTTCTGGGAACTTTGAAGTTTGAGACGCACGGATATAAAATTGATTTAGGAAAGAATTGGGAGATTTATGATTACGAAAAGATAATTAAGAAATATTCTGGAATTGAAATTTATTCTGCGAGTGAGAAAGAGATTGTGAAAAAACTTGACGAGTTGAAAGTTGAGTATGTGCCGGGGGTTGATAAGTGGAGATTGGTTGATGCGTTGTGGAAATTTTGTCGTCGGAAATTGGGCGGGCCTGGATTTTTAACCGGACAGCCGGTGGAGGTTTCTCCGCTTGCGAAACGAAATCCGAAAGACCCTCGGAAAGTTGAGCAGTTTCAGGTTATAATCGCAGGAACAGAAATTGGGAATGGATATTCTGAATTAAACGACCCGACAGACCAAGAGAAAAGATTTGAAGAGCAAGCGAAAATGAAAGAGGCGGGGGATGCTGAGGCGCAGGAGCATGACAAGGGTTTTGTCGAGGCGCTGAAATATGGAATGCCCCCGACATGCGGTTTTGGTGTTTCAGAAAGATTGTTTGGATATTTGGTGGACAAGCCGTTGAGGGAATGTGTGATTTTTCCGTTGATGAAACCTGAGGAAGAAAAATGACGCTTATTGTAAAATCAAATATAAAGCAAGTTGTGAAAGATTTGCAGAAGGAAAACGAGGAAGTGACGTCGGTGGCGGACGAGGTTGGGCGGGCG
>CAYQLQ010000005.1:2256-22821 GCA_964418495.1 Candidatus Woesearchaeota archaeon
GGGCGGTTGCGCGAGCGAAGGCGAATGGGCGACGAACTCTTCAGGCGAGGGACTTATAATGGAAAACCGTCTTGTTGGATTACAACTTGGAATGGAAATTTTAGGGATTCCTTTAGAAGAGAAACACTATAGAGATATTTGCGACGCGGTTTATCTTGCAAAAAAAATGGGAGTTTACCTTGCGTTTGCAAGAGTTGAAATGCACCCTCAACTCGGAAGGCCATGGTCTCCGAAAAGCCACGAATACAGCGGGAGTCCTGCGTGGTGTCTTCTTGATGATGTTCGGGAAGCTGAAACGGAAATCGCTCAAGGACTTCCTCCTACAGATGGCTACGTGATAGATGAAAAACCTGTTGTGGAGAAATTATTAAGATTAAAAGAAGTGTTGAGTCGGGGAGGAAGTTTTCAAGAAAAGCTTGAGAGATTGGCAGAAGAGGGGGTAGCGGCATGATGGCAAAACCTAAATTTCCGACGCTGGCTGTGATTATTCTTGTGTTTTCATTGGCGTGGTTGCTGAATGAATTGCGAGTTATTAACCTCAACCTACCGTGGTTTCCGGTGATTCTTGTGCTTGTTGCGATTGGAATGATTGCGAATCGGTATAGATAAACTTAAAAATAGGAAGGAAATTCCTTTTGAATGACATGGTATAGTGGAGGGCGGGACAAAGTTGTTTATTTTTCTGCGCGAAATTCAGCAGATGCTTTGAAAAGACACTGTGATTTTAGAAATGGCCGAGGATACCGAGGGAACAAAATGCCGACGATAAGAGAAGCTCCGCCAAGGGTCGCGGCGTCGCTTGAAATAATTGTGAAAAAACATCCTAACTGGAATGGAAACTTTTTCATATCACATAACAGGGGATATTCTCCTCTACGTGTTGAGAAACCTTCTTCTGAGTAGTTTTAAAAACTCCGGAGTGGTTTTGTTTTTATGAAAGAGGTGGAGAAGAAAAATTCGCGGCGGGGGAAACTTGCGCGGGCGTCGGGTGCGAGGTTTGAATTGAAAGTTCGCGGGGAACTTGAATCGCAGGGTTGGATTCTTGACAAATGGACAAACAATGTTGATATTGAAACAAAGGGATTGATAAAAGCGCGGAGAAAATACAATCCGTTTTTTAGGGCGCTCAGCGTCGGAACAGGGTTTCCGGATTTTGTTTGTTTCAGAAAAAAAGGAAAGCTTTATGAAATTATTGGGGTGGAATGCAAATCAAAAGGGCTTCTTGATCGGGAAGAAAAAGAAAAGTGCCGGATTCTTTTGGGGAAAGGAATTTTTCTGAAAATACTTATCGCGCGAAAAAGCAAGAAAAGAGGGGCGATTGATTATGATAATTTTGAAGACAAATATTTAAAATAATTGTTTTTATGTATTATTATGAGAAAATTGGTTTTGGTTGTGCTGGGAATTTTTTTACTCTCGGGAATCTCTGCGATTTGCGAAGCGAATCAGATTGATATTAATTCTGCGAGCGCTGGGGAGCTTGATGAGCTAACTGGAATTGGCCCGGTGAAAGCGCAAGCAATAGTTGACACGAGACCGTTTGATTCGGTGGATGATTTAATTAATGTTTATGGAATTGGGGAGGTTACATTGCAGAAAATAAAAACGCAGGAGTTGGCTTGTGTTGAAGGTGAAGAGAAAGTTTCAGAACCTGCGGAAATTTTAGAAACTTCAAATCCTGAAGCGGAAATTCCAAAATCCTCGGGAATAACAGGCTCGGTGGTGAATGAAATTGTGCAGGAAGAAAAGCCCGAGACAATTTCTCTGGCTCCGAAAGATATAAAAGAGGCGGAAAATTCCGAGGGTAATAAAGGCCGATACGCAGTTTACGGATTTGTAATTTTCTGTGTTCTGCTCGGAATTTTGTTTTTGGCAAACCGCCGAAAGGATAAAAATGAGTTCGATGAATGAAGAAACAAAAGGCATCACAGCGTCGCTGATACTGGAAGTTATTGGAAAACCGCCAGAGCATTTGGTGGAAACTCTGGAGAATCTTATTAAACAAATTGACGAAGAAAAGAAAACGAAAGTTGTTTCTAAGAAAATTAACGAGCCGGTGGGATTGAAAGACAATCCGGGATTTTACACGACGTTCGCGGAAGTCGAGGTGGAGGTTGAGGAAATTTTGCACCTTGCAATTTTGATGTTCAAGTATATGCCTGCGCATGTGGAAATTATTTCTCCGGGATTAATCGCGCTGTCGAATAGCGGATGGAGCGACATTTTCAGCGAGCTGACGAGGAGACTTCACGGCTACGACGAGGTTGCGCGAGTTCTTCAAATGGAAAAGAAAATTCTTGAAAACAAACTTAGAGAAGTTTTGGAAAAGAAACCTGAAGAAAAGCCGAAGAAATCTAAGAAGAAATAGTTTCTGAAGAATATAAATCTTTTAATAGGAAGTTGTTCTGAAAATTTTATGGGTTCGCGAGGGAGAAAATATTTATCTGCAAGAGAAGCTCTTCAATTGGCTTTTGAAAGATTTGGGAGGGCGGGACGAGTTTTGGAAAGAAAGGAGGATACAATAATAAATATTACAAATCAAGATGGGGAGCGGGATAGACTCTGTATAGATTTTAACGGAGATGTGAAAGTTGCGGAGGTTGATGGAAGAACTTATGGGTTATGGCTCGGAGCCACTTGCGATAATAATCGCCATAGATTGCCTTACTCTCTTTGGTTTGAAACAAATAAATTTGGTGAGGAGGGTATGCTAGAGGTTTCTTTTAAGATGGGCCTCACAGACCGAAGAGCACATTGTTTTGCAGAAACTACTAATGACCACCTTCAGAGACAGCGTGATAAACCTCCCGCTGAAAAAGAAACTATCCTCGTAAGAGGATATCCAGTACCGCACAAGAATCAAGGAGGAGATTACATTGATTCTCCTATCTGGCAAAGGGTTGGAGTGGAACAAGATAATCCTTATCCAATTGAAGAGGTTCCTGGACGATTCCGAGTTAGGACTATCCCCCTTGGGAAAGGAAATAAGGGGGATGATGAACGATTTGGGAATGGAGGAAGCGTTGTTGTCTACAAACCGGAAGTTGTTGACCATATAATTAGTGAAATTAAGAGTCGTGGAAAATAGTTTCTGAAGAATATAAATCTTTAAATAAGAATTGCCCTCTTGAAAATCATGGAATTAAATCGAAGAAGATTTCTGGCTCCTGTGGAAGCACTTCAGTTAGCTTTTGAAAGATTTGGTGAAAACGGAGAAATCCTAAGACAAAGAGGGTATCATAGCGAAAGATTGTATACAGATTATTGTGGTGGAGAAGGGTTTTCCGCTTGGGAGTTTAGGGGGGATAGAAAAAGTGTTGAAATTGGAGGGGTTGTTTATGATGTTCGGTTTGGGAGAATTCACCCCACACCAGAAAACGAGCAGATGAATTCTCTTTGGGTAAAAGAAGTTCCGGATTCTCCATCAAAGGGTCGGGGAAAAAAAGAGAAACGCAAGATTCTATCGGAGAATAGCTTCCTATTTGCAGAAGCTCATCGAGAGGACATTTGGGAAAGAGCAAGACAAATAAGAAACCCCCAAGGAAGGATTAATGAAGATTATCCAGATACGATTGTTCTCGCCGGGAGAACACATGGTCCGGGCTATCATCCTCCAGAAGAAGTAGACGGGGAATTCGCACGGCGCACGATTAATCTTAGAGAGGCTTCGGAACGGCATCAAAAAAGATTCGGAAGTGATGGAAGTATTGTTGTCTACAAATCAGGGGTTGTTGATTATATGCTTGAAGAGATGACTAAAGTACATAGAATAGAATAATTATTTTCTTTTTGCTTTGTCTAAAATTGTCGCGGGTCCTTGGGCTTTTTTGTATTTTTTGAAAAAGAACCACGCGCCGACGCCGATTAATATTGCGATGAGGGCGTAGCCGATTATTGCTCCGTAAGAAGAACTTCCTGTTTTGTCGGTGTCGTCGGAGATTGGTGCGGGGGAATATTCATCTTCAGACGGGACATAATCTTTTATGAAAGATATTTTCAGATTCATTGAATCAAAAAGATAATTTGACGCCATGGCTCGCACTTCGCCGGTGATTGTTCCTTCGTCGTCAGGAGATGCAACGAGAAGTTCGATTTTTACGCTCGACGAGGATTTAAGACTTTGAATGTAATTTGTGGAGAGCATTGCGTAAGGTTCAATTGAATCGGAGAGTGTCAGATTTATTCCGGATAAATCTTCGGTTCCTGTGTTCTCAAGGAAGAAAGATTTTGTGATGTTTGTGTTTATGTCGAGGGAAATTTCCATTTCGTTCGGTTCGAGACGGAATTTTTTTACTTTGTCGTATTGCGTTTCATTCAAGAAAAAATAAACCGGAACTTTGTATTCGGTGTTTGCGGATTTTAACGTCAGTGTGTTTAACGCGGCTTGCATTCCTCCGACATTGAAGTTCGCGTTTTTTTCTTCGCCAGATTTGAGAATTACTTCGCCACTATCGGCAGAGGTGCTTGTTGAAATTGTTATTTTTGACGGCGAGAGACTTTGTAGTTTCAACGAGAACTGCGTGTCTGTTAGAACAAACCCGGGACGCACAGAGAAATCTGCGGTTTGATTTGTAATTGAAAAATTGAAAACCAAGTCGTCGTCGGTGATTTTCGCGGTGTCAATGTATTTCACATCCTCAATTTTAAAAGTGTAATTTCCTTCGGGCTTGGAAAGCTGGGCATAAAGATAAAACTCGTCGTCGATTTCAGTTACGTCGAATTCGATTGGAATTTTTACGTGTCCTCGGTAAAAAGAGATTTTGTTTTTCAGAATCGGTTCAAGAAAGTTGCCGGAAATTATTCCTATCATTGTTTCGCCGGACTGGAATTGGGAAGCGAAATTAAATTCCACTGCCGACGCCAGAGGGAGCATTAACATTAAAAAAATTATTATGCTTAATTTTTTCATAATCTGTTAAAAGAAAAGGGGTTAATAAAGTTTATTTTCCCATCTCTTTGAGTTTTTTGAGGACGTCGTCGATTTCGTTTGATGTTTTGGGGAGAAATTTTTTTGCGGGGGGCATTGTTGACGGAATGCCTCGCGGAATCATTCTTCTTGTTGGCATCATTCTTTGAAAAGATTGAACCAAAGGTGAAGCTCCTGTTCCGGGTTTCTTTTTTGTGAATTTGGATTTCATTCTAAACCAGAACATTCGAAGTTTGTCTCTGAAAATTATTCCGAGCGCGACGAGAATTATTAAAATCGCGAGAAGCCAAACCCACCAGTAACTTTTTCCGTCTGGAACTTTTTTCGCGCAACAGACATCGCCGGCGTTACAATCATAAAGAGATGAGTCCTCATCGTCGTTACAGGAATAAGCACGACAGGTTCCGCCAGATAACTCGCATTCTGTTTTCGCGCCTGTTTCTTCGCAGGTTCCGCCGACACAACAGATTTGCCCTGTGCCCAAACCAGATGCTCCGACATTTGTTCCGCCGACGCAGGATTCTCCAGGGTTACAGATATTTCCGTTTTGTGTTGCACAGGATTCAAGAGTGAGCGGTTCGTCGCAACAAATAAAAACTCCGGCGCAAGAATATCCTTCGAGGACTTTTCCGTTGCAATTTTTACTTAACATACAATCGTATCCTGAATCCTTACAATCTATTTCAGAAGTGTCATCTACTAAACCCCCTCGCGGCCAGATTGAATGAAGAAGGAATGCGTTTGTCGCAATGTTCCCGCCGTCCCAGCAACCGTCTTTGCCCTGAACTTCAAGCAGCCATTCTTTTGATGCTTTTTTTTCTGCGGGCTCTTCGTTTTGGAAAGGATACAACGCGAGCGCGGTGTCGTAAAATTTGTTTCCTGATTCGTCCCAAAATTTTGTTTTCTGAAGAGAAAGGAGGTCTGTTCGGTAGTCTGGATAGCCGGTCAGAAGGAAAAGAAATGCGTCGGGGATGTATTGTGTGTTTTGTTCGGCGAGTGTCATTAAGTACGGACGGAGCGCAGACATGTCTTCTCCGAAAGAATCGAGGACGATTGTTGCCCACAAACTTCCGGGATAGTCGCAGGAAGAACCTTGTTCGAAGCAGAGGGAATTTACTTTTTCAGTTGTTGTTCCTTCGGATGAAGCTGCGTGGTTGCTCTCTGAAACATAAATTGTTTGGGAGCCTTTCCGTCGATAAAGGAGTGATGTTGCGAAGGGCTTGTCGCAGTTGATGTCGAAAGAATCGTCGTAGCACGAGGAGGAAATTCTGAGCCAGTAGTTGTCTTGCGCGAGGCTGAGGCAGGTTCCAGCGTTGGAGCTTATTGTTTTGTCTGCCCTTATGATTATATTGTTGAAAGTTGAACCGGAATAGGAAATTGAACATTTTGTTTCTTCGGAGTTTTCTATTTGGAGATACCACTCGACGTCAGAGGGGTTGTCGGTTTGGTCCATTAGCCATTTTTCTGCTTTCTCTGTTGGGTGTCCGACTTCGTTGAGCGCGAGAACTGCGAGGGCTGTTGATTTTATTGTGCAATCATCGTCGGGCCAGCATTTTTCTGCGTCAGAATCTTGGACAAGTTCTGATTTACATTTTCCCACAGAAAGAAGCGCGAATGCTTTTTCCTCTGTTGAAAGTTTAGAACAAGTTCGTTCAGTTATTTTTGTGGTTAGACATTCGTAAGCTTTGTCTATTTGGGTGTTTTCTGTATCTGTGTCGTCGACAGTTATTGAAGAGTTGGCTGAATCGTTTTCTGCGGCAACTGCGAACTGCAATGCAAGAAGCAGAAACATTAGCGAAACTGCGACGAGCATACCTCTTTTCATGGGAATTAAAGTTAAAGGTTGTTTATAAATATTTTCTAAGAAGGGGATTTTTTATTTTTTCTAAAAGGAAATATGCGGGTGTTCTGTTGTTCTTAATTATTCCTTGAAGAAGAATTAAAAGATTATTGTTCCGAGAAGGAAGGATACGAGATTGCAGAGAAAAGATGCGAATAATGCTTTACTAAATTTTAATTCTAAAAGTTGTGTATAAATTAAAGATTCTATAAATACGACTAAAATCTCTCCAACATAAACATAATAATTTGATAGAATATAAGGAGATAACACAAACCACAGATACGGCAAGGTTAGGGCAGAAGCGACTATTCCTACAGGGATTATTCTTTTGAGGGAATTTTTTTTATCTTTGTAAAGAAACTTTAAAAGAATAGCCAAGATAGGAACTTCAATAATTAATGTGGCAAGGAGGGAAATTAAAAATAGTGTTTGGTGTATCATCTAACAGATTTTCCGCCGAATATACTCTTGAAAAAGTACAGGATTTTATTCCAAAATCCTTGAGGTTCGGGAACTGGTGGAGTAAAATTCCAATCCGCGTCGTCGAGATTGAATCTTAATTCGCAAGTCTGCATTATTGGATCGCCTCTATCATCTGTTTGCGATTCGTCAATTTCTTCCAACCAAGTACATTCTAAAGGGATGTCTTCTAAATTCTTTATTAAAAAAGTTTCTCCGTCGGAGGTTTTGCCTTCTACTTCATAATAATCTATATGGTCGTAGTTCATATAATAGTTTTCATAAATCTTCTCTCCATAATTATTGTATAACGCTGAGAAAGAAAAAACTACTTCCGGGGTATAAGTTCCTTGTTTTTTTTCGACCGGCGGACCAACAGGATAACTATATCCGTAACCATTAACTGTGAATTCTATACTTTCGTTGTATGCTTGTCCGTCTTGTTCAAAATAAACGTTTGTTACTGTCGGGAAAACTACATCTGCGTTTACCATTGGAAAAACTAAAAGTGCAAACATCAATGCGAGTGTTGCAATTGTTTTTTGTTTCATGATTTAATTAGAAATAATATCCTTATAAAAGTTTGGAAGGCTTCGAAGAGAATTGAAGTTTAGGGGGTTTTTATTAAAAGATAAAGAATTAAACCAAAAATAAATGATACAATTATTATCCCTAGAATCCAATAAACTAGCTTTGAGGGTTTATCTTCGCCACATTTCCCATTTAGACAAACATTTGATTTACACTCAAAACTATTTTCGCAAGATGTTTCTTCTGCTTTTTGATTGACTAACACATATTGGGGAGAACAATATTTTCTGCTTTGCCTTAATCCTATTTGTTCGCATTCTCTTTGTGGCGGTGGGGAATCTTTACATTCATCGCTTGGAGCACAATCAACACCTTCAGAAGATTCGCAATAACTCTGTTCTGTTCCTGCATTTCTACATCTCTTAATTATGGAAGGAATACATAATTCATCCCCTTCACAATAAGGTTGTCCGGCTATATCAATCCAACAATCTTCCTCTGAAAAACATTCTATATCTGGAGTTGGAACAGAACAAGATTGAGTTTCAAGAGGTTTATTTTTAGTAGTTCCACAAGAATTAAAATCAGTACATGTTCTTGTTTTTTGATTGTTTAAACATGCACTCCAAGTTATACAAACCCAATCTTCAACACATTCTTCCTTTAAGGTTGTTTCAAGTTCAATATGGTTTGGAGAACTAGAGGTATCAATCTTTATAACTTTTATTTTTATCCCCCTATTTTCATACAAATCTCCTTCTCCCAATAAACTTGTAACATTCTCCTCAACAACTAATCTTATTTTCCCCACACCAACATATTGCACTTCAATTTGATTTTCATATTGATTAACTCCGGCAAGTCCCGGATAAAGAACACAGAAGTCTTTTTCACAGGCAGAATTTACTGGAAGTACCTCAAGTTCAATATGGTTTGGAGAACTAGAGGTATCAATCTTTATAACTTTTATTTTTATCCCCCTATTTTCATACAAATCTCCTTCTCCCAATAAACTTGTAACATTCTCCTCAACAACTAATCTTATTTTCCCCACACCAACATATTGCACTTCAATTTGATTTTCATATTGATTAACTCCGGCAAGTCCCGGATAAAGAACACAGTTTAGTTGAGAACAGCTAGAAAGAACAGCGCTTACAAGCGTAGAACTTATTAAAATTAGTGAGAATGCTAAAAAAATAAATACAACCTCCTTTCTCATTTTATCAAAATAAGGATAAACCATATAA
The DNA here is from genome assembly GCA_964418495.1 of Candidatus Woesearchaeota archaeon. GTDB lineage: Archaea > Nanobdellota > Nanobdellia > Pacearchaeales > GW2011-AR1 > CAYQLQ01. Next base: position 11,267 of record CAYQLQ010000005.1, read on the forward strand.
AAACTTATTGTTCTTGGTGCGAAGCTAATTTTTAGTTCTTATTGGAAGTTTATTGGTTTTTTATTGCCTTTCGATTTTATTTTATTTCCTCGATTGGCGAGGAAGTTTTTTTTGACGACGTAGTTGACTGGATTTTTTATTCGGGAGCAGAGAGGGTCGGGCGTGCAGACGCCGAGATTTTTGTAGAACTCTTTGCAGTTTTGGGGCATGCGGGGTTTTTGGCGGTAGGTCCACGAGAGTTGGGATTTTATGTAGCCTTCTTGTAGGGGGACTTGGTTTTTTTTGTTCCAATCGTAAAGTCTTTTTTCAAGTTCGGCGCGTTCCATTCCAATTGAACGGAAAAGGTTGATGAGGATAAAGACCGAGCGTTTTCTTCCGTCGGCGACGCCTTGCAGAATTTTTTTGACGCACGGCGGGAAGTTTTCTTCAGAAAGGTTTTCGAGTTTTATCGGGGAGAAATCAAAGGATTTTTTTTCTTCTTCTTGCGGAGCGTGTTCTTTGTGCCAGTCCAACGCCTGAACTAAAAGTTCTGTTGCTTCGCCTTCTTTTGAATTTGGAACGAAATTTCGAACCTGAACTTTCATCGGGTCTGCGTCGGGGAGTTCGAAATTTTCTATTTCTTCTGGCGCGAGCACGACGCTGGCGAGAGAGGTTTTTTCGTGAAGAGAATACGGCATTCGGAAAAGATGTCTTGGTGAAACGAGAATTATGTCCGGCATAACTTCTTTTGACGCTTTGAAATCTTTGACATATTTATTCGGGCGTTCCAAGTCTGTGATTTTTTCCACGAGTTGGGGGATTGTTTTTTCAATTATGTACTGTGTGATGATTCTTGGATATTCGGGGAATTTGTCGGAGGTTTTGATTCCATTGATTTCTTTAGGGAATGCTTTCCACGGAATTATGAGGTGGAATCCTTTGGAGCCGGAAAATTTTATGCCGACGTTTGTGACGCCGTGGAATTTTAGGATGTTGAGGATTATTTGCGCGGAGATTTTGCTGTAGTCGATGTATTTGCTGTCGATGTCTATTAATAGGTCCCAGCCGATGCGGATTTCGTTGAGCTGGTTTTCGTTCATGCCTGTTGCGATTTTTAGCGGGTCGCTCCAGATTTCTTCAGAACAATGAAAACTTGTTGCGCCTTTTTTCACGAGGCTGATTATGTCGTTGGGATACTGGAGCGCGTCGGGGCGCTTGCCGAATCCTTCGAAATATCTCGGCGAGATTTCGCGGTTTTTGGAAAATTCGAACATTGCTTTCTGGACGTCTTTTCGCGAATAATAAAGTTGCGTGATTTTTCTGACGCGCTGTTCTTTGAAGGATTTCTGCTCTTCCATGAATTAGAGAGAGAAGCGGAGTTTAAATAAATAATCTATACTGGAATATAGCAATGCTTAAAAGAGGCGGGTGGTTTGGGTTTGCATGTTAGTGAAACTTAATGAGCCGGCGGCGCTGTCGAGAATTGTTGAAATTATTTCAGAGCTTGTGACAGAAGTGCGAATAAAGGTGAGTGATTTTGGAATGAGTATTGTTGCTATGGATCCGGCGAATGTGGCGATGGTGGGGTTTAAACTGCCGAAGAGCGGGTTTTCGCAATTTGAGGCAGACTCGGAAATTCTTGGAGTTAATCTTGACGACTTGAAAAGAATTTTAAAAAGAGTCGGAGCGGGGAGCGCGTTAATTCTTGAGAGGAAAGAAAATCTTTTGGAGATTAGAATCGAGGATAAAATTATGAGGAAGTTCACCTTGAATTTGATTGAAATAGAAAGCGAGGACAAGGAAATGCCGACGATGGAATTTAGTTCGTCTGTGGAAATTAATTCTGCGGATTTGGCTGCGTCGATTGACGATTGCGCGGTTGTCGCGGATGCGTGCGCGTTTATTATTTCCGACGGAAAATTCATCCTTGAAGCAAAAAGTTTGAACTCTGCGCGTTCGGAATTTTCCGGAGACGAGGCAGTAATAAAAGCAGAAAACTGCCGGGCAAAATACAGCCTTGAATACTTACAGAAATTTATGAAAGGCGCAAAGCTCGTCGAGAAAACAAAAATACAATTCGCTGACGACCATCCGCTGAAAATGGATTTCCGAAACGAGCACATGGAACTTTCTTTTATTCTTGCTCCGCGAGTTGAAACTGAGGATTAAGGTTTTTGTTTTTACAAAAGATTTAAATATTGTTTTTAGATAGTATTACTAAGTATATTTTGTAACATGGAGTAATACTGGGGAAAGAGGATGAAAGAACGAATATCTGCGACAGTTGAAAGCGGAACTGTGAAGGATTTAAAAGAAATTCTGAAGAAAGGGAGATTTAGAAATAAGTCTCATGTGATTGAAGAAGCAATTAAAATTTTGAAGGAGCAGGAAGCAAAATGAAGCGCGGGCAGGTTACGATTTTTATAATCGCTGGAATTGTTATCGTCGCTGGCGTGGCTTTGTTTTTTCTTTTCCGAAGTGGAATTATCCCTGGAACTGGCGGGAGTGAAGAGATTAATTCTGAAAGTTTTTTAGAAACTTGTTTGGAACCGTCTTTGAGAAACGCGATTGAAACGATTTCGCTTCGCGGAGGAAAAGCCGAGCCTGAACTTTACCGCGAGTTTGAATTTACCGAGGACGGCGTGTCGAGAAACGTTGCGTATTTGTGCTATACAAATAATTATTATGTTCCTTGCATTAATCAAAATCCTATTTTGATTTCAAGTTTGAAATTAGAAATAAAAAATTACGTTGATGAAGATGTGAGAAATTGTTTTGCAAATTTGAAGAGAAGTTTGGGTAAGCAGGGTTATGTTGTCGAGGGGGAATTGAGGGATTTTGATGTTGGGTTGTCGCCGGGGAAGGCGGGAATTGCGATTGACGCGTCGCTGAAATATTCAAAGTCGGAAGAGGAAAGGAATTATGAAGAATTTGAGATTTCTATTCCGAGTAAGTTTTATGACTTGGCGATTGTCGCGCAGGAAATTGTTTCGCAGGAAGCGCGGTTCTGCTATTTTGAATATCTTGGATTTATGCTTTTGTATCCTGAATTTGATATTGACAAATTTCGGACTGGCGACTCGACGACGTTTTACACTGTTTCGCATCGGGAAAGTGGAGAGAAATTTCGATTTGCTATAAGGGGGTGTGTTTCAATACCTGGATTTTAAATGAAAAAATACAGAAAAATTGGATTTGGAATTTTGGTGCTTGCAATTTTGCAGGCTGTGCTTTTAATGAATATGCCGACGGCGCAGAGTTATTTTATTGCTGAATCATCGTCAGAGATTGCAACTTCGGTGAACGTAGACGAAGAAAATAAAATTTTGAAAACTGGTTTGAATCTTCTGATTGGATTTTTATCAATAAAAGAAATTGGAATTGTTTCAGCGACGGATTTTCAATTGAATTGTTGTTTAAAAACAAAGGACGGCGCGATTTGCCAGGACGTTTTATCGACAGACGCAGATATTTGCGACGGGAATTTGGTTGCTGCGAGTTGCGATAGAGTTGCGGAGTGCAGAAGTGGATGCTGTATTGACGAGGACGAGGGACTTTGCTCGACGAAATCTCCAAAAGCAGAATGTGAAAACGACGGGGGAATTTGGAAAGGCGACGAGAATTGTTTGATTCAGGAATGTTCCAAAGGGTGCTGTGTTGTCGGTAATCAGGCGTTGTTCGCGACAGAAAAAAGATGCGAAATGTTCTCGGCACTTTATGGTTTTGAAAAAGATTTCCGTGGAATGAGCGACGAGATTACTTGTCTTATGTTGTCGGCGACGCAGTTTGAGGGTGCGTGCGTCGTGGGAAATAATTCGTGTGCGAGAAAAACAGAAACCGAATGTGTTGCGATTGGCGGGGCGTTCTCGCAAGGACTTCTTTGTTCGAATCCGTCGCTGAACAGCGGATGCAAAAAGCAGGATTCAATTGGATGCTTCGAGGGCAAGGATGAAATTTACTGGTTTGATTCGTGCGGAAACCGCGAGAATATTTATTCGTCTGACAAAACCTCGTCGTGGAATGGGGGGAAGATTCTTAACAAAGGGGACAGTTGCGGGGCGGGAGAGAACAATGCGAATTCGCGGACATGTGGAAATTGTGATTATTTTTTGGGAAGCAAGTGCTCGACGTCGTCGGTGAAAAAAGTGCGCGATGGAAATTATGTTTGCGGAGATATGTCTTGTGTTGATGAAAACGGCGACCCGCGGAAAAATGGCGAGAGCTGGTGCGTCTATGACGGGTATATTGGCGACGGAAAAGATGTTGTCGGGAGTCGGCACTGGCGACGGATGTGTATTGACGGCGAGATAAAAGTCGAGCCGTGTGCAGATTATCGGGGACAGGTTTGCTCGGCGTCGGTTCTGGAACAAGACGGAGAAGAATTTTCAACTTCTGCGTGCGTTATTAATGAAGCGCTGAAATGTATTGACTACAACAACGATGAGGAAATGGAAAAACTCTGTAACGACAATACGCACTGCGAAGTTCGGAACATTGATGTTGATGATTATTTCAAATTCAGTGTCTGCACGCCAAAATATCCACGCGGATTTACAGTTGATGACCCTGGAATGGCCGGAACTCTTTGTTCAATAGCGACGACAAAATGCACAACTTATTGGGAAAAAGTTGAGGATTGGGATGAAATTTTTAAACTAGAACCTGTGCAGGAAAAAAAATTAGGCCACTTGGGAAAATACAAATGCATTGAAAATTGCAATTGTCTTGATTCTGAATTTGAAGAACAGTTAAGTGATTTGTGTATTTCTCTTGGTGATTGTGGGAGTTATGTTAATTATATTGGGAAAGGGACGAATAATGCGTTTTTTGGGAAGGCGGGAATTGAAGTTGATTGGAGGAATTATAAAGATTATGTGGGGGCGGTGGATGGGCAGAATGTTGACCCTCAAAATGAGAGTCGGTATATTCTTGCGTTTGACGGAGAGTTTGAAACAGATGAATCTAGTTCTGCGAAAATTATGGGAACAATGTCGCAGGTTAGCGGGGTGGGGGGGCTTGTTGCTACTATCTTACCGTTCGTGTTTAAAACAGCATTTGCAGAAGGGGGAAGTTTTTACTTTCTCGCGCCTTACTTGACAGTTATTGGTTGTGCATCGATGGGAATGGCTCTTGGAGGTTATATGGCAATGTGGATGCAGCGTTCTGGTCGCGGTGCTTTGTATATGATGATAGGGGGAACTCTTGCGGGGGCGGGAATTGGAATTCTTATTGTTGCAGGGGTTTCAAATTTTTGGAATCCTGTCGGATGGGTTTTATTGATAATTGGGGTTGTTGCAATTTTAGTTACCGCAGTTGAAGGTTTTGGAAAAACAAAAGAAGTGGATATAAAGTTTACCTGTCTGCCGTGGCAGGCGCCATTGGGGGGGAAGGATTGCGGAAAGTGCGACGACGATGCGATGAAACCGTGTTCGCAATATCGATGTGAGAGTTTGGGGCAAGCGTGTAAATTGCTTAATGCGAATACTGAAAATTCTGTTTGCGAAGCAATTGCTGACGACGGAAAAGACCCGCAGATTATTAATGAGAAATCTTCTTCTGGTTATGAATTAATTGACAAAAGTTCGGTTGGCGTCGAGATGCGACGGGACGACGGCGGATGTATTCCGGAATTCACTAATGTTAATTTTACTTTTGACACAGACGAGTTTGCGCAGTGCCGGGTTTCGATGGAGAGGACGAGCAAATACGACGACATGCTGTACGGGACAATGGAACAGAATCTGTTTTCAGAAGGGCACACGATTCCGATAATGATGCCGAGTCTTGACAGTCTGAGTGTTTATGATGTTTCGGGGGATGTTAGAAAAATGTTTGGGAATTTTGATGTTTATATTCGGTGTCAGGATTATTATGGAAATGCGAACTCGCGGGAATATGTTTTGCGGACTTGCATAGAATCTGGTCCTGATTTGACGCCGGCGTATATTACGAGAATGGTTCCAGAGAATGCTATTTTGAAATATGGCGAGAATGAAATCAACGCGACATTTTACACGAACGAGCCGGCAAACTGTAAATACGACGACGAGCCTGGCAAAGATTATTTTGCGATGGAAAGTGAAATGGATTGCGAGACAGATATTGAGCGGGCGGAGATGTATGGCTGGCGGTGCGACGCTGGAATGAAGAATCTTCAATCGGACGAAAATAAAATTTATATTAAATGTCGCGACGCGCCGTGGCTCGGGGAAAATTCTTCGCGAAATATTAATGTTGAGGATTTTGTTTACACAGTTAAGAAATCTTTAAATCCTCTGAAGATAAAATCTATTTCTCCGTCGGGGGAAGTTGAAGCTGGTGTCGAGCCGATAAGTATTGATTTGGAAGTTGAAACTTCGGGCGGCGCAGAGGACAACGGCAAGGCGGTTTGCTATTTTAAGTTTTCAGAAAATTCAGAATATATAGAATCTCAAACAACAGGACTTACAAATCACAAGCAGGTTTTTGACAAGATTGTCGACGGGAAATATAGAATCTCTGTTATGTGCGAGGATGTTTCAGGGAATGTTGCAGAAGGGGAAGCGGTTTTCACAGCGAAGCTGGACACGAGCGCGCCGGTTGTTGTGCGGGTTTTGAAAGAGGGAAATAATCTCAAAGTTGTGACGAACGAAGAGGCGGAATGTTATTATTCTGAAAAAAAATGTTATTTTAATTTCGCGAACGCGTCCTCGATGACTACTCTTTTTTCCACGGTTCACACGGTGAAATGGGATTCGAATATTGAATATCATGTTAAATGCAAAGACATTTGGGGGAATGCGAACGACGGTTGCGCGATAATTGTTAAACCGGGGGAATTCTGATGATACAAAGAATTTTTAAATCGCTTTGCCGTGGAAAAGATATGAATAAAGAAGGTGGTGAAAAGAAAAGGGGACAGGTTACGATTTTTATAATTGTTGGAATTGTTATTGTAGCGTTGGGTGTTCTGGTTTTTACTTTTTTTCCTGAGATAAGTTCAACGCTGGGATTGGGTGCGTCAAATCCGCAAGAGTTCATGCAGGGTTGCATGCAAAACTCAATTCGCGACGCTGTTGAAAAACTTTCCCTGCAAGGTGGGAGTGTTGAACCGGAACATTATTTTCTTTATGAAAATTCGAAGGTGGATTATCTTTGTTACACGCGCGAATATTATGTGACGTGCGCGGTTCAGCGTCCGTTGCTAGAAGAATATGTTGAGGAGCAGATAAAGGAGGCTGTGAAAGACAAGGCAGATGAATGTCTCGTGGATTTGAAAAGCAGTTACGAGCGGAAGGGCTATTCTGTGGAAGTTCTCGACGGAGATTTTAATATTGAGATTTTCCCTGAAAGAGTTCTTGCGGATTTTAATAATTCAATTATTCTTGAAAAGAGCGACGCTGAGAAATATGATTTTATGCGGGTTTCTCTGAACAGCAATCTTTATGGATTTCTTGTAATCGCAGACAGCGTGATGCGGATGGAAGCAGAGTTTGGAGATTCGGAGACGACTTTTTACATGGATTATTATAGGGATTTGAAAATGGAAAAGAAAAAACAAAGTGACGGGACGACGATTTATATTTTAACTAAAAGAACTTCCAGAGAAAAGTTTCAGTTTGCCTCACGAAGTCTGGCGTGGCCGCCGGGATATGGAAGCAGTTCGATGTTATACTAATGAAAAATAAATTTGTGTTTTTGGTTTTGGGAGTTTTATTACTTGGAAGTGTGCTTGCGGTTTTGCCGACGGGGGGAGTTTCATATTGCTGTGAAAAAATTAAAGGAGTTGCTGACGGAACTGGAGGCGCGTGGTGCCAGAATGCGCCGATTGGTGAGTGCGACGACGCGATTAATCCGGAAACAGGTTCTAAATTTAAACTTGCTCCGACGTCGTGCGAGTCTACTTCGTTTTGTAAAAGAGGAACTTGTATTGATATTGAAAACGGAAAATGCACGCCGAACACTCCGCAAAGAGTCTGTGCTGACGGCGGGGGAATTTGGTCTGAAGCAAAAGTTGCGGACATACCGCAGTGCCAGCTCGGTTGCTGTTCAATCGGAGACCAAGCGTCTTTTGTTACGCAAACACGATGCAAGAAACTTTCTGAAATTTACGGATTAAGTGTTGATTTCTCGACGGCAGTTACAAATGAATTTGAGTGCATCCAAAGCGCAATGTCAGAGAAAAAAGGCGCGTGTGTTTTTGAAGAGGAGTTTTTGAAGAACTGCAAATTCACGACGAAGCGCGAGTGTTCGGAAATGGAAGCGAGCGCAGGAGAAACTGCGAATGTTGGATTTTATGAGGACTATCTTTGTTCTGCTGAATCTCTTGGAACAATTTGCGGAAGGACAGACAAGACAACTTGCGTGAGCGGGCGGGACGAAGTTTATTTTGTGGATTCGTGCGGGAACCTTGCGAACATCTACGACGCGTCGAAGAAAAATGATCCTACTTACTGGTCAGAAGTTGTGAGCAAACAGGAAAGTTGCGGTTATGGCGACGACAACACAGATTCTGCGTCGTGCGGAAGTTGCGATTATTTCTTGGGAAGCACTTGTAGAAATTATGACAGAAGTCAGGACAGAAGTCGTCCGCTGGTTGGGGATAATATTTGTAGGGATTTAAGTTGTAAGTACAAGGGAGTTGAATACAGCCACGGGGAAACCTGGTGTGCAGATTCCGCAGGCAGTGAGGATAATCTTCCTGGAAGCCGGTATTTTAGAATGGTGTGCTATGACGACGAAGTTACTGTTGAGCCGTGCGCGGACTTTCGGCAGGAAGTTTGTAAAGAATCGTCTGTAAATGGTTTTAAAACTTCAGGTTGCGTTGTGAATAAATGGCAGGATTGTCTTTCGCAGACAACAAAATCAAGTTGTGAAAATACAGACAAGAGAGATTGTGTTTGGGAAAAAGGAATCAAAGTTGCGAAAACAGGTGAAGATAGTGTTTCGAAAAAAGGTGCGTGTCTTCCGGTTTTCACGCCGGGGTTGGACTTTTGGAGTGCTGAAGGAGACACAGAAAGTATTTGTTCTAAAGGAAAATTCACCTGTGTTGTGGAATATGAGAAAAAACTTACAGGGAGTAAAAAATGTGTTAAGAATTGCGAGTGCCTTGAAGATTCGTGGGAAGACAACATGAATAAAATATGCTCGTCGCTTGGCGATTGCGGAGTCAAGACAAACTATGTTGGGGTTATGGGTTATATTGACAAGGACAAAGAAATAATCACGTCGGAGAAAATAGAAAAAAATGCGAAATAATCTGGGAAAACTTGGAGGAGGAAATTTTCAAAATGAGTAACATCACTCATAAATGGGTTAATGTTTTGGAGCCTTTCTCTTGCGGGTATAAGAGGAGCATTAGTGCGAGCCAGATTTCACGAGAAACAAAAGTTCCACAACAGACAGTTTCAAGGATTTTGAATAATCTTGTCAAGGAAACTATTGTTAAATATGAAAATGAGGGGAAAAATAAAAAGTTCTCATTAGAGAATAATTCTCTGAGAAATATTGTATTGAATATTATTGAAAGCAGCAAAACCCTTGAATTTAGTTTAAAGCAGAGGAAAATTTCTGTGATTTTGAATGAGATACTTAAATTCTGCGAAAGTTTAATTGTATTCGGGTCTTATAGTTCTGGAAAAAGCGATAAAAAATCTGATTTGGATATTGTGGTTATTTCTGCGAGGGATAAAACAAGAATTAATTCTCTCGTTGAGGATTATTCTGTGGAGGTTCATATTCAGTTTGTTAGTTATTCTGAATTAAATGCGTTAATAAAAAAAGAAACTCCTCTTATGAAAGAGATAATTCAGAACCACATTATTTACGGAGATGTTTCAAAAGTTGTGGAGGTGTTGAATGAATAGCGAAAAAATTTCTTGGTGTTGCAAACAAAAGCGGGGCATTGAATTGATAGAACCGAAACCCCATATTGAAAAGTCCTATATTGAAGAATCAGAAAAAGACTTGGAAGAAAGCAAACTAATTTCTGGGAAATGGAAAATAATTATTTCCTATTATTCTTGTTACGAAGCTCTTTATTCGCTGTTTATGAAATGCGGAATAAAATCTGAAATCCACGATTGCACAATTGAATTAATGAATTTATTTGGGTTTGAAGACAGAGAAATTGTGTTTATGAAAGAACTGAAAAGACTAAGAGAAGGAAATCAGTATTATCTTAAAAGAGAAGAAATGAAAAGCGGTGGGGGAGTAAAAGAATTTATTTTAAAATGCAAAGAGATATCATCCTCGCTGAATTCGTTTAAAATTGAGGAGATAAGAAATAAAATAAGGAAATTCAAAGATGAATAATCTGGGAAAAATTCAGAAGAAGAATACGAAAGAAATTGAAAAGATAAAAAGGAATACCCTTCCTCTGCTGAAAAAAAATAACGTGAAGAGGGCGGGCATTTTTGGAAGTTATGCGAGGGGGGATAACACTAAGAACTCAGACATAGATATTTTAGTAGAAATAACAAATAAGAACTTTAGTTTATTTGATTTGGTTAAATTAAAATTACATTTAAAAGAAAAATTAAAAAAAGAAATTGATTTGATTGAATACTCCGCGCTTCATCCACTAATAAAAAAGGAGGCTCTTAAGGAAGAGATAAGAATTTTATGATAAAAGATAAATTGTATGTTTATAATATTTTAGAAAGCATAAAACTAATTGAAGATTACTCTGGAAAACTTGGATTGAAGGAGTTTTCAAAATCAGAATTAACCAAAGATGCTGTAAGCAAAAGATTTGAAGAAATCGGAGAAAATGCTAGAAATATTTCGATTAAAACAAAGAAGAATTATCCAAAAGTGCCTTGGAAAGAACTTGTAGAAAATCGGAATTTTCTAAGTCACGCCTACAGATTTATGAATGACGAGAGATTATGGAATGCTATTAAGAAAAACCTTCCGGAGTTAAAGAAACAGATGAAAAAAATTATGGAGGATTTGAATAATGCTAAATAATCTGGGAAAAATCGCGAGGGAGAAAACCGCTCACAATCAAATGAAAGGAGGTAAAGCTTTAAATATCTTTAATGCCTAATTCAAGGATGGAAACGCCTGTAACAGAAAACAAAATGTATAAAGAGATTTTATTACTGAAAAGACTGGTTTTGGCGATGAAAGAAGATATGGAAGACAGATTTTTGAGTGCAGAAGAAGAGATTAGACTTGAAGATAGTTTAAAAGAATTTAGAGAAGGAAAAACTATTTCTTTTGAACAGCTTAAAAAAGAGTTATGTATGACGTAGAATTTTCAAATAGTTCTAAGAAATTTTTAGTTAAAACAGAAAAAGAATTTTGTGCGAGAATTATTGAGAAAATAGAAAAATTATCAGAGAATCCATTTCCACAGGATTGCAAAAGAGTGGAAGGAAGGAAGGAAAAAGTATTCAGAATAAGGGTTGGAAAATATAGAATTATGTATGTTGTTTTTCAAGAACAAAATAAATTATTTGTTTCAGAGATAGCTAAAAGAAGCAAAATTTATGATGATTAAAAATAATCTGGGAAAAATCGCGCTCGGAGAAATAATGATTTTATTAATTGGAATTGTTGCGTTCTCGTGGATGATTGGGGTTGTTAGTGGT
>CAYQLQ010000005.1:22921-27194 GCA_964418495.1 Candidatus Woesearchaeota archaeon
GATTTTATTAATTGGAATTGTTGCGTTCTCGTGGATGATTGGGGTTGTTAGTGGTGGGACTGGAGGGTCTGCATTTACTAAAGCGAATCTAGAGAATTTCTTTGAAGGAGCTTATGAATTTAATTACATGGGGGAGGGGGGCTGGGGAAGTGGAAATTTTTATTTGGATGGGCTTGGTTCTGCTGCGATGTGGGGTGTTACTGTTGGATTTGCCGCTTACGGTATAGCAAAACTTTTTGGCGCAGATGATTCGCAAGCAATGACCTGGGGTTTTGCAACAGGGGGCGGAGCTGCCGCAGGGCAATTTGTTTATTCATGGGGAATGGATACTACTAGTGCCAGAACATTAATATCCGGAATAAAAGAATCAAATGTTGCTGTAGCAAACGCTCAGGCAGGGGTGGATTCGGCAAAAGCGTGTGGAATTAGTCATCCTGTTGCGGCAGAAGCTACTTTGACAAACGCCCAATCCACGTTAGCAGGACAACAAGCACAACTTAATTCCCTTGAAACAAGTTCTGCAAATTGGGGGATTGGAATAGGTCTTGCTGTCGCAGTAATAATCTTTGTTGTAATGTATAAAAAAGAAAGTCAGGAGATTATAACTTTTTCATGTTATCCGTGGGAAGCGCCGGTTGGAGGTTCAAAGTGTGATGATTGTAATGACGAGGATTTGCCGTGTTCAGAGTATCAGTGTCGAAGTTTGGGGCAGGCGTGCGAGTTGCTGAATCCTGGAACAGGGAACGAGAAGTGCACATGGGTTCATCGGAATGATGTTAATCCTCCGGAGATTTCTTTGTGGGAAGATGTGCTGACACAAGATTATGTTTATACGCCTGACAACGCTGTGTCGCCGCCAGATGTTGGAACGCAAATTATTCCCGATGATAAAAAGAAGGATTGCGTTGATGCGTTCACGCCTTTGTCATTTGGAGTAAAAACCGACGAGCCGGCGAAGTGCAAACTGGATTATTTGCGAAAGAAAGATTTCGACACGATGGATTTTTACTTTGGCGGAAGTTCGCTTTTCAATGAAGAGCACAGGCAAGTAATGAGTCTGCCGGGAGGGGAAGCTATGCGGGCAGAGAACATAACTCTTGAAAACGGGGGAGAATATTCAATTTATGTTCGATGTCAGGACGCGAATGGAAATTCAAATATTGGGAACTTTGTTTTCAGATTCTGCGTAGACGACGGGCCGGATTCAACTGCGCCTTATGTTGTTGCGACGAGCATGATAAACGGGATGCCGATAGTTCACAATCAGAGTTCTGCAGATTTGAGTGTCTACATGAACGAACCGTCAGAGTGTAAATGGAGTCGGGTTGATCAGGATTACGACGACATGGAAACTGCAATGACGTGCGCGACAAAAGTCGAAGAGATAAACGCGCGGATGACTTATCCATGTTCCACTAAACTTACTGGATTGAAAAGCAACGAGGAGAATAAATTTTATTTCCGATGTAAAGACCAGCCGAGCAAAAGCGAGAACGAGAGAAACGTGAATGCGCAGTCTTATGAGTTTTCTTTAATCGGAACGCAACCGCTGGTGATTAGTTCTGTTGAGCCAAACGGAACTGTTCGGGACTCAACGCCGTCGGTAAAAGTCACGCTGGAAGCAACGACATCGGCAGGACACGAAGAAGGAAAATCAATTTGTTCTTACAGCGAAACAGGAAACAACGGCGACTATATCACTTTCTTAAACACAGACTCGCACGAACACACACAGGATTTATATCTTGCTGACGGAACTTACAAGTATTACATAAAGTGCGTGGATTTAGGAGGAAACTACGACGTGAAAATCGTGAATTTCAAAGTGCAATCTGACTCGTCGCCTCCGACTGTTGTGCGGGCTTATCACGAAGAAACTTATCTTAAAATTATTACCAATGAAAAAGCTGAATGTGTTTACAGCACTGACGAATGTAATTATCTTTTTGACGACGGAATAAAAATGTCGAATGTCGACGACACGAAACACTTTACAGACTGGAACACGCGAACGACTCTTTATGTTAAATGTCGGGACGAATACGGAAGTCAGCCGGCGCCGAATGTTTGCAGTATAATTGTTCGCGCTTTTGAAAGTTATTAATAAGATTTATAAGTTATATGTTTCTAATGTAGCTATGAAAAAGAGTGGACAGATGCAATTGTCGTTTGGAATGATTTTTTCTATAATTCTTATTATTGTGTTTGTGTGTTTTGCTGGTTATGCAATTTACAAATTTGTGGGAATAACAGATTCGGTGAAAATTGGAAAATTCAAGGAAAGTTTGCAGTCAGATGTTGATGCTTTGTGGAAAGGCAATCAGGGTTCGAAGGCTGTTAGTTATTCTGTTCCCAACGGAGTTGAAAAAGTTTGTTTTATAGATTTCACAGTTCCTGCGTTTGGAAGGGACAGCGTGGTTTATTCTGACACGAGACATCTTTACAGCGAAACTGAAAATCTTTTTTTCTATCCTGTTGGTTCTGGCGGCGGGCTGGATTCGACGACGATTGAGCATATTGACATTGACGAAACAACTTCGGAGGAGAATCCTTCCTGCATAATTGTGGAAAATGGGAAGATGAAGTTTACGATGAGAAAGGATTTCGGGAGCGCGCTTGTGACTTTGACAAAATGAAACGAGGATATTTACAAATTTCTTTTGCATGGATTTTCGCGATTATCGTCGGCATAGTGATACTTTTTCTTGCGATTTATTTGTCGACGCGTCTGATTTCCACAGAGCAAACTTCACAGGACGCGAAGACTGGAAAAGAGATTGAGATTATCTTGAATCCCCTTGAAACAGGATTTGAAAGTGCGAAGAGCACGTCGATGACGCTTCCGGTTGAAACTAGGATTTATAATAAATGCCGAACGACGGGAAATTTCGGGATGCAGATAATTCAAATCTCGCAGAAGAGTCTTAGCAAATGGACAGATACGGATTTGGATGTTGGATTCCAGAACAAATATATTTTTTCAGAGGATTTTGCCGAGGGAAAAAAGTTTTATATTTTTTCAAAACCATTGGATATGCCGTATAAAATTGCGGATGTGATTGTTCTTGTGTCAGCGTCGAAGAGATATTGTTTTTCCAACGCACCTCAGGATGTTTTGGAAGAGACGGAATTTTTGAATCAGGGAAATCTTGAGTTTGGAGATTGTTCAGACGACGCGACGAAAATTTGTTTTGGGGCGGGAAGCAAGTGCGACATCTCTGTTAATGTGGGGGCGGAATTTGTGGAAAAATCTGGGGGGCGGGTTTATTTTTCAGGAAAGGCTCTTATGCTCGCTGCGATTTTTTCAGAGAAAGAAGTTTACGAATGTCAACTTAAACGGCTTATGATGCGGATGAAAATTCTTTCTGGAATTTATTCTGACAAAGCGAATTTGGTTTCTGCGAAAGGTTGCAATTCTAATCTCAATGCCGAGCTTTCGCTTTTATCCGGACTTGCAGACACTTTCAAAAGTTCGGGTGACCTCGAGACTATTTCTAATTTCGCAGAAGATATGGAAAATAAAAACAGCAGGGCGGTGTGCAAATTATGGTAAGAGGGCAGATGAAAATTCAGCAGATGGCTTTTGTTCTTATAGCAGCGACGCTGTTTTTTTCTCTTGCGGGAATTTTTATTCTTTCTGTAAAAATGTCTGGCTTGCGTGGATTGTCTGAAGAATTGGAGGCGAGGAACGCGCAGATGCTTGTGACAAAACTTGCGAACTCGCCGGAATTTGCGTGCGGGGATGTTTTTGGGGGCGGTGGAATAAATTGTGTGGACGCAGATAAAATTATGGCGCTGAAATCCAGTGTTTCAAAATACCGGACTTTCTGGGGAATTGAAAATATTGAGATAAGAATCATTTATCCTGAATCTGCGGAAGTTGTTTGCGAAGCGGAAAATTATCCAAATTGCAACGCGATTAGAGTCCTCTCGGACAACACCGAAGGTGTGGAAGTGTCGAACTTTGTCTCGCTTTGCAGAAAAGAATCTTATGAAGGTGGAAGTTACGACGCGTGCGAGATTGCGAAGATGATGGTTATTTACGGAGGCAACGATGAAGAATAGGGCGCAGGAAGAGATGGTTGGGTTCGGGCTGATTGTAATAGTTGTGTCTGTGGTGCTTCTTGTTTTTTTGGTGTTATTCATAAGCAAACCGTCAGAGGATTTTGTAGAGAGTTACGAAGTGAGCAGTTTTATTTCTTCTACTCTTAAATACACAACTTCTTGTGAGAACCAGTTTGAAAAGTTGTCGGTTCAGAATCTTATTGTTCTA
>CAYQLQ010000006.1:0-2233 GCA_964418495.1 Candidatus Woesearchaeota archaeon
TTTCAACAATTTCGTTAAAATTTTGTTAGGCAAAGTTACGAAGTAATTTTGTGAGTTTTTTCTTTATGATTTTAACGAAGATATCAAAATCAAAATTTTTAGTTTGCCGACGCTGAGGAGGAGATTGGAAATTGAGTTTAAGCCCTGTTATATTCTCCTGTTAGGGATTGCGAGTAAACAAGAAAATGTTTGAGCAAAGTTTCTGAATGAAATGAAGAAATTGTATATAACAGGAATTAAATCCAAGAATTTTCTAAGCATCGTATAACAAAAGGAATATTAAATAAAGTTATATCAGACTTCAAAAAATATATAAACTACCTTTGGTTTTCTAAAACATGGAATTAAAAGGAAGTGCGACTGAAAAAAATTTATTGAAATCTTTCGCAGGCGAATCGCAAGCAAGAAACCGCTACACATATTTCGCGTCTGTCGCTAAGAAAGAAGGCTACGAGCAAATCTCCGGAATTTTCACAGAAACCGCAGACAACGAAAAAGAGCACGCAAAAATTTTCTTTGAATATTTAGAAAAATCAGAAGGTGCGCCGGTTGAAATTATCGCAAAATATCCTGCAGGCAAAATAGGAACAACAAAAGAAAATTTATCAGCTGCTGCCGACGGTGAAAAAGAAGAATGGGGAACCTTATACCCTGCTTTTGAAAAAACAGCGAGGCAGGAAGGATTCGCGGAAATCGCAAGTTCATTTAAAGAAATCGCCGAAGTCGAAGAACAGCACGAAAAGAGATATAGGAAACTTTTAGAAAATCTAAAATCTGGAAAAGTTTTCAAACGCGACAGCGTCGTGAAATGGAAATGCCGAAACTGCGGTTATGTCCACGAAGGCAAAAACGCCCCAAAAATCTGCCCTGCCTGCAAACACCCTCAAGATTATTATGAATTGTTAGGGGAAAATTACTAATCAACAACAACCTTAAAAACTTCTTCTTTTTAATTAATCCATGGTGATACCACTTTTCAAAATAATCGGTGCTCTTGGAATTATATTAATCTCTATTGGAATCCTCCAAAAGAAGAGAAAAATCCAAGACATCTACTATGCACTCGGCGGCGTTTGTCTTTTAACATACAGCATCTACATAAACGACCTAATTTTTATAGTTCTCCAAATTATATTCACCTTAACAGCAATCTACGATTTAATAAAAATAAACGAACACAAAAGAAAATTAAATTAAAATGTTTTACAAAAAACTCGCCGAGCTTTACGACCAACTGAACTCCACAACCAAGCGTCTTGAAAAAACAGAAATCCTTTCCAAATTTCTTATGCCACTTTCTGGAAAAGACCGCGACGTCATGTATCTTCTTCTCGGAAGCATTTATCCTGAATACGACGAGCGAAAAATAGGAATAAGCAACCAGCTCGCGATTCAGGCAATTTCAAAATCAACAGGCGCGGAAAAAAATCACGTGATTAAAGAATGGAAAAAAATCGGCGACCTCGGCGAAGTCGCGAAGAAACTCACGCAGAAAAAATCACAGGCGACACTCGCCTCGTCAGTTTTAACAAGCGAAAAAGTTTTGGAGAATTTAAGAAAACTTCCTGCACTTGAAGGAAAAGGAACAGTCGGAAAAAAACTCGCGCTGATAACAGAACTTCTCACATCAGCGTCGCCGATTGAAGCTCTCTACATCGTGCGGACACTTATCGGCGACTTAAGAATCGGCGTGCAGGAATCAACAATCCGCGAATCATTAGCAAAAGCATTTTTCACCGACGAGAAAGAAGCCGCGCCGATTGTCCAGCTCGCAATAGATAAATCCAACGACCTCGCGGTTGTTTTTGAAGCAGCACAAAAAGGAAACCGAAAAAAATTAGAAAACATTTCACTAGAAGTTGGAAAACCCATCAAAGCAATGCTCGCACAAAAATCCTCGAACATCGCCGAAGGTTTCAAAGCTGTCGGCAAACCCGCAGCAGTAGAATACAAATACGACGGATTCCGTTTGATAATCCACAAACAAAAAGGAGAAATAAAACTTTTCACACGAAGATTAGAAAACGTCAGCAAACAATTTCCCGAAGTCGTTGATTACATCAACAAATACGTAAAAGGAAACATCTTCATCCTAGATTCCGAAGCAGTCGGATTTGACAGCAAAACAAAAGAATACCTCCCGTTCCAAAACATCTCCCAAAGAATCCGGAGAAAATACGCCATCGAAGAACTGCAAAAAAAACTTCCAGTAGAACTAAATATTTTCGACGTT
>CAYQLQ010000006.1:2333-7546 GCA_964418495.1 Candidatus Woesearchaeota archaeon
GGCAACATGATAAAAATAAAACCAGAAGAAAAAGATTTGGATTTAGTAATCACCGGAGCAGAATACGGCGCAGGAAAACGCTCAGGCTGGATGTCGTCGTTTATTCTCTCCTGCTTCGACGACAAAACAGGAAAATTTCTCGAGATTGGAAAAATGGGAACAGGAATAAAAGAAAAAACTCAGGAGGAAGTTTCAACAGAAGATTCAGAAAACAAACCCTCCGCAACAACATTCGCTGAACTTACAAAGATTCTCCACAAAGATATAATAAAAGAAAACGGGAAAAATGTAACAATAAAACCAAAACTCGTTATCTCTGTAACCTATCAAGAAATTCAACGTTCGCCAAATTACAACTCCGGCTTCGCACTGCGATTTCCGCGATTCGTCTGCCTTCGCCCAGACAGAAAACCCGACACAGCGTCGACATTAAAAGAAATTGAAGAGGATTTTACAAAACAAAAACGAAACTGGCAATACGGATAACTCCAAAGCCTTTATAAACCCCAATTCGCCTTTATAAATAGAAAATGGCAGGAAAAAGTAATTATAAAATTCAAAACATCGTTGCCACGACTTCTCTTGGAAAACCTGTGCCGTTAACAAAGCTCGCGAAAACACAGCCGAACACAGAATATAATCCTGAAACATTTCCCGGACTTGTCCTGCGTGTCAAAGAACCAAAATCCGCTGTTCTGGTTTTCTCGTCGGGAAACCTCGTTTGCACCGGAACAAAATCCCTCGTCCAAGTAAAACAAGTAATCCAAGCAGTAATAAAACAACTCCGAAAAATCAACGTCAACATCACAACCAAACCAAAAATCACAGTCCAAAACATCGTCGCGTCAGGAACCATCGACCTCAAGTTAAACCTAAACTTCCTCGCACTCGAAATGGAAAACACAGAATACGAACCCGAACAATTCCCCGGACTTGTCTACAAATTAATAGAACCCAACGCAACTTTCCTCCTCTTCAGCAACGGCAAACTCGTCTGCACCGGAACAAAAAACAAACAGCAATTAGAAGACAGCATGGACCAACTTCTCAAACACGTCAAAACCGCGCTGAAAAATTATAAGTAATCAAACAACCGCGCCAATCAACACGCTATTTCATAATCTTCTCTTCTAACTCCTGAACGTTTCAAAGTCTCCCAAAAAACCGGAAGCCCCCTCCTACGACACTCCCGAACATATTGCGGAACATAAACATCCCGCCACAAACACCCTCTTTTCCTCTCGTCCTCAAGACCCCTCATAGAACAATCTCGAGTCCAACTAATTTCCAAATCATTTAATACAATAGATGACCAAGCACGAGGCCTAATCTTAAAATTTTTAGGATTCAACCTCTTCAAAACAGCATCAGAAATACCTCCTTCCGCACTCATACCCTGTCCAACATTTCAGAATATAAAAACTTTGTTATGCGAACCATCATAACCAATTCTCCACACAAATCTATAAAAACTCGAACGAATTTTCTAAGCCATGGAAGAGGACCAGGAACCTGAAGAAAACGAACCAGAAGTTGAATCCGCGCAAAGCGTCGAACCGCAGCAGCACCGAAGAAAAAACGAAGAACTTCTAATCGAAGCAAAAAGTTTTTTCGACTTTCACAAAAAAGAACTCGGCGACTCGCTCCGAAAAGGCAACAGCGTAATTTATCTCGACTTCATCCAACTGACAGAATTCTCCAACAAACTCTCCGACGAAATAATCACAAACCCGGAAGAGACACTTCAAATAATCGAACTCGCAATCGAAGAATCAGGACTTGTTTCCGGCGTCCGCGTCCGTCTCCACAACCTTCCAAAATCCCAGCAAATCAAAATCCGAAACATCCGTTCAAAACATCTGAACGAAATGATAATCATCGAAGGAATAATCCGACAAGCGTCAGACGTCCGCCCCCAAGTTGTCAACGCAAAATTCGAATGCCCCTCCTGCGGAACTGTAATCTCTGTTCTCCAAATCGAAAAAAAATTCCGCGAGCCGACAAAATGTTCCTGTGGACGGCGTGGAGGTTTCAAATTAATAAGTAAAGAAATGGTCGACACGCAACGGCTCGTCGTCGAGGAATCACCAGAATCATTATCCGGCGGAGAACAGCCGAAGCGAATAAATGTTTTTGTAAAAGAAGACTTAGTCGAGCCCCAGATGGAAGAAAAAACAACACCTGGAAGCCGAGTAAAAGTCATCGGCGTTCTTAAAGAAGTCCCAGTCCCGCTCCAAACCGGCGGGCTCTCCACGCGATTCGAACTCGCAGTAGAATCAAATAATTTAATCCCCATGGAAGAAACTTTCGAAGAACTCGACATCAACGACGAAGACGAAAGGCAAATTCTCGAACTCTCCGAAGACCCGAAAATTTTCGACAACCTCGCAAAATCAATCACACCAAGTGTCTGGGGATACGAAGAAATAAAAAAATCCCTCGTCCTCCAACTTTTCGGCGGCGTCTCAAAAACTTCTGCGAGCGGAGCAAAAGGAAGAGGCGACATTCATATTCTTTTAATCGGAGACCCCGGCGTCGCGAAATCAGTAACACTCGGATTCATGGCGGAAATCTCCCCGAAAGGACGATACGTCGTCGGTAAATCCGCATCAGGTGCAGGACTAACCGCAACAGTTGTCCGCGACGAATATCTAAAAGGCTGGTCCCTCGAAGCAGGAGCAATGGTTCTCGCAAATAAAGGTTTAGTCTGCATCGACGAACTGGAGAAAATGGACCCCACAGATAGAAGCGCAATGCACGAAGCAATGGAACAGCAAACCGTCACAATTTCAAAAGCCAATGTGCAGGCGACACTTCGCGCAGAAACTTCTGTCCTCGCAGCAGCAAATCCAAAATTCGGAAGATTCGATCCCTACCAATCAATCGCCCAACAAATCGACTTGCCCCCGACGCTGATAAATCGTTTCGACATTATTTTCACACTCCGAGATATTCCAGACAAAATCAAAGACGAAAAAATCGCAACCCACGTCCTCGAAGAACACCAAAACGAAGGAAGCACAATGTTCATTCCACGGGAAATTTTCAGAAAATACATCGCCTACGCAAAACAAAGAATCAAACCCCAGCTCAGCAAAGAAGCTGTAAAAAACCTAAAAGACTTTTACGTCAATCTCCGAAACCGCCCGATAACATCCTCTGAAAGCGCAGTCCGCCCAATTCCAATTTCCGCCCGTCAGCTAACTGCACTTATCCGAATGTCCGAAGCCGCAGCGAAAGTCCGCCTAAGCGAAACAGTCACCGTCGACGATTCCAACGTCGCAATTGAACTAATGAAATACTACCTCATGCAAGTCGGCTACGACTACGAAACAAAATCCTTCGACATAGACAAAATCTCAACAGGATTCTCATCTTCCCAAAGAAACAAAATAATCACAGTAAGAGAGACAATCAAAGCACTCGCAGACAAATTCGGAGAAATGATTCCCCTCGACGAACTAGAAAAAGAACTCGAAGGGAAAATAAACAAGGACGAAATCGACGACGCAATCAACAAATTAAAATCCGACGGAACAGTCTTCAGCCCGCGCAGAGGATTCATCCAAAAAATTTCCGGATAAAAGGATTTTTGGTTTTATTTATAATTCAGAGGAGGGAAAAGAAATGTCACTATTTGTTCCCAAGAAGATGTAAAAAGAACTAAAGTTCCCTTTTCATTAGGTTAAGTTCAATCCGCCTCCACCCACATAAAATAGCAAGGCTTTTAAATTCTAGTAAACTTGGTTTTTTATATGTCATTCATAAACAGAATTTTTCAAGTTTGGCATTATGTTTTTGGATTTATCGTAGGTATAACCCTTTTCTATAGTGGAAAATCAAGAATTTCTATGGGGATAAATTCGATAAGAATCTCTGACCAATATACTGCTCATTTTATGAATGTCGGAGTATTGTATGTTCAGATTAGCTTGTTAATTTTAATTGCTCTTACAATTGGTATCACCTATTCTTTAACAAAATCCAAAAAATAATCTTGCAGACTATTTCTCATTCCTTCGCCTCGACCACATTGCATTCCCCCCCTTTCCAGTCGCCAAGGAATCCCAAAACCAAAACACAATATACAATCAATCCCATAAAAACTTATAAAGGCATTGACTTTTTCATATAAAAGATGGCAGAACCACAATTCAAACGACACATCGCATACAAATATCGAATCGGCGATTTGTTAATAGGAAAAGCAATTTTCGACGCAGAAAGATTCACACACCTTGAACTCGGCGACAGAAAAATATCAAGAGTAAATCTCGTAGGAAACATCGTAGACAGATACGACAGCGAAGGCGATAAAAAATACACATTCTTCACACTCGACGACGGCTCAGGACAAATCAAACTCCGCGTTTTCGCCGACGACGTTGAAAAATTCAAAAACGTAACGCAAGGCCAAACAGTCCTCGTAATCGGACTCCTACGAAACTTCAACAACGAAACCTACGTAACCCCAGAAATAATAAAAGAACTCGACCAGCAATATCTTCTCGTCCGAAAACTTGAAATGGAAAAAGAAAGGGCGAAAAGTCCTGCGCCCGCAGAAAAAAACCAAATCGTAGCAATCCGCGACAAAATCCTCGAAAAAATAAAAACATCTGAAGAAGACGGCGGAGCTGAAGTTGAAAAAATAATAATGGAAATCCGCGAAACCTCGCCCGAAGTCATCAACGCTGAAATCAAGAAATTAATTGAAGAAGGAATCGTATTCGAACCGCGCCCAGGAAAAATCCGCTGGTTGGGATAAACTAAAGAATTTATAAACTACATTCTCAAAAACAATATATGACAAACTATGAAGAACTTCTTGACGAAGCATACAAAACCGTAAAGCAAGTCAGCACATCAGGAGAACGGTTCGAGATTCCAAAAGCCGAAGGGCACTTTGAGGGAAAGAAAACAATTTTCACAAACTTCGCACAAATCGCAGACCACGTTAGAAGAAACACCGAGCATTTCTTAAAATTCCTTCTTCGCGAACTCGCGACAGCTGGGCAAATCGAAGGCGACCGCCTTGTCCTCAACAACAAAATTCCAAGCACAAAGATAAACGAAAAAATAAACCAGTACGTCAACGAATTCGTCCTCTGCAAAGAATGCGGAAAACCCGACACTGAAATCCAAAAAGAAGACCGGCTCACTTTCGTCCACTGCCTCGCCTGCGGAGCAAAACATTCTGTCAGAAGCAAAATTTA
>CAYQLQ010000006.1:7646-21625 GCA_964418495.1 Candidatus Woesearchaeota archaeon
AAAACATTCTGTCAGAAGCAAAATTTAGGTTTAATCCCCGAAGTGCTTATTTAATTTTGTAAATCTTATGAATTTTCCAGTATCTTCTCGGTTTTTTTAGAATCGCAATATTATCAAATTCAATATCAAATTTGGGTTTTAAATCAGAAGCCTCTTTCCATATTCTCTTAAAGTTATCTGGGGTATTTCCATAAACTAATGTTGCGTGGAACTTGCAGTCTAGTATTTTATCATATTCCCCCCATTCTAACCAATCGAATTTACCCAACTCCTTCACTAAATCTCTAAAGATTTTATTTGCCCCTTTAGAAAAGTCTAATTGGAGAGATACAACCTTCTTGTGAAAATTGTTTATTTTTCTTATTTCGATTTTTTCCTTATTCTGTTTTTTCACAAATACTTGGATCATTCCTTCAATTTTTTTAATCTGCTCTTTATCTGCACTAAAAGGGTATTTTAAAGTAGAATGTGAAGGAATTGGATTGTCTAATAAATAGGGCTCATTAAACTTCTTAGCAAGTTCTCGCCTCTTTTTTTCGTGAAATTTTCCTGCTTCACCAGACAGCAGATATCCGATTGAATACCTCATACTTTGATTACTCCTTTCTTATTTAAAACTCTTTGGTATTGCCACCCCAAAACCCCCGCAACAAATATCCTTAAAAACCCTGCTTTCTTAAAAAGATCAAGAGATTCAGACGAATTTCAATTAAATTGGAGGCAAAAAAATGGTAACAGCATATTGTGTAAAGTGCAAAAAGAAAGGTCAGGAAATGAAAGACCCTTCAATAACGCAAACTGCGAGAGGCGGATTCATGGCAAAAGGAAAGTGCCCTGTGTGTGGGACAACCATGTGCGCTATGATGTCTAAGGACAACGCAGAAAAAGCAATCAAAGCCGGAGCAAAAAAGGCATACTAAGATTTTTAAATTATCTTTTTATTTTTATTTTATGTTAATTAAGATCCACAAATCCTATCGCGACGTTGTCGCGGTGTGCGATTCAGAACTTCTCGGAAAACTCTTCGAAGAAGGCAAATTCCAACTCGACATAAAGGAATCTTTTTTCGCAGGAGAAAAATTCTCAGAACAGGAAATTATCAAAATTCTCCAGAACCTCTCACGCGAGGACGCGACTTTCAACATCGTCGGCGAAAAGTCAGTCGCAACCGCACTTAAAGCGGAAATAATCCACGAAGACATCGTCAAAAAAATCGCAGGCATTCCATTTGCACTGGTTTTATTGTAATTATAATCTGAACATATAAATATTTATAAAGAATTTAAATCTGAAGGAAGAATGAGCTCTATCTATCTTGCAACACCCTGTTTCAATCCCAAAGAGATTCAGGAAATGGGAGAAATTAGACGGGTGCTTGTAGAAACAGGTTTTAGAATAGCCGGTCTTCCTACTGCTTCTGTCCATGAATATATAGAATCTCCGTTGGATAGACTTACAGGGGAACCGGCAGACCAAACAAAGATAACAGATTCATCCCTAGGTGATTTAAAAAATATCTTCGAATGCGACGGACTTGTTTTAAATCTTAATGGCAGAGTTCCGTATGAAGGTGCTGTCGCCGCTGCAGGAATTGCATATGCATTAAAGAAACCAGTAGTAGGATATCATGCAGATGTAAGAACTATGATGAACGGAAAAATTGATTCTCTTGTGCACCACATAGCAGATGTATGGACAGACCAGATTCATGAGATTCCAATATTAATGAGAGCCTTGATAGGACAAAGGTATTCAAAGTCCGGAAGAGACAGAAGAGAAATCTCTAGTATGACGCGAAGGCTCGAAAAAATTACGCGAGACGGGAATTAAAAAATAAAAGCACCAAACTTATAAACTCGCTCACCCACAAATAATTATGGCATATTATCAAAAGAAAAACAAAGACACGCCTCCGGCAAATGCTCCTCCGACGCGCGTTAAACTTCCGCGGGAAAATCAAGTTCTCGGAATAATAGAACAACGGCTCGGCGGAAACAAAATGCTCGTTGCGTGCACCGACGGCAAATCGCGAAACTGTCGCGTTCCCGGCCGACTAAAACGCCAACTCTGGCTCCGCCCCGGCGACGTCGTAATCATAGAATTCTGGGAACTCGACAAAGAAAAAGGCGACGTTCTCTACAAATACCGTCCGACGCAAATCGAATGGCTCCGCAAACACGGACATCTAAAAAACGAAAGCAACGAGTTCTAACAAAACCCTTATAATCCCTGATTCTTTTTTATAAAAATGATAATTTCAATGCCGAAGAAAATTTCGCGTGTGAGACTCGCAAAAAAACAACTCGAAGAAAAACTCAACGTGAGAATAACTATCCAAGGAACCGACGCAATTATAGAAGGAAAACCCGAAGACGAATATCTCGCAGAAAAAGTTCTCGAAGCCCTGAACATCGGCTTCCCGTTCTCGCACGCAATTCAAATAAAAGAAGAAGACCTCATGCTTGAAATTCTCCCAATAAAAAATTACACAAAAAGCGCGAACCTCAGCAGAATCCGCGCGCGCGTCATCGGAACAAAAGGCAAAACCCTCCGCACGCTCGCAAACCTAACAAAATGCTTCCTCGAAATAAACGACAACGACGTCGGAATAATCGGCGACCCTGAATACATCCGCACCGCGCAAACCGCAATCATCTCGCTAATCCGCGGAACCAAAACCGCAAATGTCTACGCCTACCTCGAAAAACACCGCCCGCAACCAATTATTGATTTAGGACTAAAGGAAAAACCCAAGCTTTAAAAATAATCTATTCTCTCTCATTCGTATGTCCCGATAGCTCAGTTGGTAGAGCGAACGGCTGTTAACCGTTAGGTCGGAGGTTCGAGTCCTCCTCGGGACGCTTGGGCTCTATAATAGAATAGAAAGATTTAAATTTAAGATTCTCTATCTAAAAAAGATGGTAACAAATTTTTATGGGGGGTTATATGGAAAATCAAAACCCAAAAGACAACCTGTTGGAAAAAGCCAGAAAAGTCAAGTAAGAATTTCTCAAAGAGGAAGGTGTAAGGATTGCCATAAAACCCTTATCGTAGAAGAATTTCATCACGTAAAACACGTAGCTAATAAAGGGAAGAGTACTACTAAAAATTTAGTTGCATTATGCCCCGAGTGTCATAGAAAAAGACACATCCAAGAAAAAGCAAAAAAGTTAGATAAAAAAAGGAATACACGAGATAGAAGAATTATTGGACTCGGAGGAATTAGACTCTCAAGAAATAGACTTTTTTAAAAAAAGAACTTACTCACAAACGCCAATTTTATAAACTCTCTTTCATTAAGTTAATTATGCAGTTAGACAACGCAATAAAAAAGAGGCGCAGTGTTCGGAGATTCAAAGAGAAAAAACCAAACTGGCGCGACATTATCGAATGCATCGACGCAGTCCGTTACGCGCCAATGGCAGGAAACAATTTCTCGCTGAAAATAATTCTCGTCGACAATATTGAAAAAATCCAAAAACTCGCAGACGCCTCGCAACAGCCATTCGTCGGCTCGGCGCATTTCGTCGTCGTATTTTGCACAAACCCCGAACGAACAACCAACTGCTTTGAAGAACGCGCAAACAAATACACAAAACAACAAGCAGGCGCAGCAATTCAAAACTTCCTCCTCGCCCTCGAAGAAAAAGGACTCGCAACCTGCTGGGTAGGGCACTTTGTCGATTCCCTCGTCCAAGAAACACTCGACATTCCAAAAAACATCGAAGTCGAAGCAATGTTCCCAATCGGATACGAATACGGAACCTCGCCGAAAAAAAACCGAATCGAAATGGGCAGGGTTCTCTACTTCAATAAATTCAAAAACACAAAAATGAAAGTTCCGAAAGGAATTAATATTTAAGCAACTAATGCCCTATACCCATCTTCACCACTCATAAACTGAGAAGATAACTTCACTAAAGCCCCCCTCAAATTCTCTAACCTCTTCGGAGAAGCAATTTCTATCTCGCTAATTTCTTTTTCCAAAAGATTCATCCTAAAAGCCAAATGTGAAAACTCGCTAACCTTTTGTAAATGCAGACCCAAACCCTTCCATAAACGAACATAAAAAGAAGGCGAAGGAGTGCTCAAACCTTTCCTCGCCCTTCCCTCATAAAATTCAAAAAGATCGTCATGGTCAATCCTACACTCCTGTAAAATCTCTCCGACTTTTCTAACATATTCCCAAGAAGGATTTTTTCCCAATAAACCACTATCAACCTCGCATGCCGCGTAACAAAAAATCAATGGAAGATCATCAAATTCCATATCTATTTAACAAAACCCTAATATTTAAACATTTATATTCAAAAAAGAAAAAGCCGGGCCCTATTCCCGGCAAAAATTTATCTCAAAAATTCAATTCCTAAATCTGACATTTCTCTCGAAACTCTCCGCGGTTCATCAGGCACATGCCCAAGAACATACGGCGACTTCACGCCAGTCATTATTGTAATCACACGAACCTTTCCAACAAAATCTTTACTAATTCGTGCACCAATAATAACCTGCGCGTCCGCGCTCAAATTCTCCGACACAGTCCGTCCGATTATATCAAACTCTTCCAGCTTCAAGTCCGGCCCACAAGTCACATGTATTAAAGCTCCAGTAGCGCCCTGATAATCCACGTCAAGTAGAGGATGTGTAAGGGCTTGCTTCACAGCTTCGGTAACACGGTCCTGCGCGTCCGACTCTCCAATTCCAATCACAGCAACTCCGCCGTTTTTCATAATCGCCGAAACATCCGCATAATCCAGGTTTATCAAACTTGGAAGCGTAATCGTTTCAACAATTCCTTTTATCATCGTCGAAATAAGCTCATTGGCAACTGCAAAAGCCTGTTCAATCGGAAGTTGTCCCGCAATGTCCACAAGTCTATTGTTATCAAGAACTATACAGGTGTCAGTAACTTCTCTTAACTCCTGAAGCCCAAACTCTGCTTTGTCAACTCGTGCCTTCTCAGATTCAAACGGCATGGTAACAACGCCAATAACCACCGAGCCAGTTTCCTTAGCCATTTGCGCAACAACCGGAGCAATCCCAGTCCCTGTTCCTCCGCCCATTCCAGCAACGACAAAAACCATGTCTGCATTTGAAACAGCTTTCTTTATATCAACAACCGCTTCCCGCGCAGCTTCCCGTCCCCTTTGGGGCATTCCACCGCAACCGAGCCCACGTGTCAATTCTTTCCCAACCAGAACTTTTTCATCTGCCTTAGTAACACTCAAATGCAAAGCGTCAGTGTTCATCGCGTAAATCGTAGCACCGTTGATTCCTTTATTGAAAAGCCACGTTACTGCGTTTCCACCCATTCCCCCACAACCAATAACTTTTATGTTCGCTTTTCCAGCTCGCAATTCGTCAAAGTTAATGCTGTGAGTTTCTGTGTTTTGTATAGCCTCTTTTGCAAAATCTAATACCATATTTTTTACCTCCTTGTATTTGTATATTCATTCGCGACGCGAACGACGAAAGCGACGAAAAGTTTAAATACTTCGCCCACTTCCAACTATCATCAGAAAGAGTGACTCACCTCTTTACATTCAATTAATTGCGCCAACAATTAATATGATAAAAGAATTAGTAGCTTCTTCTTTAAAAATATTGTGATACTGGAGAAGATAGATTGGTGTTGAAAGGGTTATTATATATAATTCAGAATTCAGGCTAAAAGATAGAAACCAAAAGATTTTATTGAGGAAATTGTTGTTCTGTTGCTTTATATCCTGATTCAATTTCTGCTCTGATTTTTCCCCTTAAACTATTGTATAAAGCATTTCCTTTTTCAAAAATCGTCCTTGTATGTTGTTCGTCCAGATTTTGCCCATACGCTTTTTGAAAAGAATAACTTTGATTTCCTGTTTCAGAATCTATCAAAATTTTTTCTAGCTGCTGACCTTCAAAATCAGGAGATTCTATTCCAATTTCATCAACAACATCCAAAAAAGTATATGTTTGGAGGCCATTCTTCACAACCATCCTATTTGCTACAAGCCCAGAATTTCCCCCGAATGAAAATCTTCCTTCTTCATAAACAACTTCTTGACTATCAATATTTCCTCTATAAACTTCTTCACCCATATTTTTGGCACAATATCTAATTCCTCCAAGCACTCCAAGTACAAGCGCACAGGCTACAACTTTATTTGCATGCCTTTTTACACTTTGAAACATATCATTTAATCTTGACATTTTGTTCTCCTTGTAAATAGAGCAAATATCAACGTTATAAACTTTTCGAATATGTAACTACTATTAAGTTAGAAAGAGCAAGCTTTCCCAAAAAAATTGGGCGTGCTTTTTTGAAAAGAAAATTTAATAAACAAACCTTCCAGATTAGATTTATGACAATGAATAAAAATTGGCTACTTCTTATTCCCTCAATCTTGATAACTATCTTCCTTTGGTATATCTATGCTTTTACAAACGTTGAATGTATTTGCCCCTGGAATGCGTGGAGATTCACCGTAGCAACCATTGCAAGCATAATAGTCTTTCTAATCCAAGGAATTTCAATATTTGTTTTGATTAAAAATCAAAGTAAAAAAATCTATGTTTACTATGGTTTATGGATTGTCGTAAGTGTAATTGCTTATCTTGGAATAAGGAGAATTTTCTTGACTATCCTAACCTAACTCTTAAATACCCTCGCAATCTCCTAATCTTCTCCCAACCCTTTTCAAGATTTTCATTTGCTTCTTTCAAAACCTCCTCCAAAAACTCGTCGCTGACAAGAAGTTTTCCATTCTTCACAATCGGAAACTCGAGTTTCTCTGTGCTGTTCAATTCAACAACAAATCTTTTCCCCGACGCCACAATTCCCGAACGCTTCCACCCCGCCAACTTCCCGAAATCGTGAATTCTCTGCGCCGCCCCCAAATCCCGACACGCAACATGCAAAATCACCGGCTCCTGCTTAAACTTTACAGAAATCCCCGAACAATTATCCAAAACCTTTTTCAGATTCCCAAAAGAAACCAAATCATGCCAAACTCCAACAAACAAATTTTCCTCTTTCTTCCGCGTGTTTTTAATCAACACAATCCGCCCCGAACACGACGACGTCGTATAATAATCAGGCGAAGAATTAATCCCCTCACACAAATCAACAATCCTTTTATCCCAGCTCTGCTTCGACGATTTATCCTGCTTCGACAAAACATCATTCTTCCGCTGATTAAAATTATCCATATAAAATCATAAAAGAAAAGCCTTAAATATTTTTGCTAACTTAATAAAACATGGAAAAACCAATTATCGCGACAACACTTTCAGGATTGTTTCTTAAATCCGCGCCGTGGAAAAACGCGCATCGAACATGGTATGAAAAAGCCGCAGCAAAACTCGGAGACAATTCTGTACTAGAATGGATTGAAAAACCAAACTACTTTGACGGCGTGGACAAAATCATGAAACGCCTTTATCCGGATTTATCCGATGCTGAGAAAACCGCCAGAGCAAGAGAAATGTTCTTTGATTCTGTCGTGGAAAATATAAAATCCTCAACCCGCAGAGAAGAAATAATAAACTATTTCACCTCGCTGAAAAAAAGATACACTCTCGTGCTGATAACCACCAACACCAAACCTGCACTAAAAAAAATCCTCCAAGCATCCGAAATGGAAGGATTTTTCGACATAACCGAAACTTCAAAGCAGGAAGAAAAAGACGACAAACGAACTGTGTTCGACAGATTTCTTCAGCGATATCCAAAACCAATTATCTACGTCGGCGGAGACAGAAAAGATTCTTATGATTACTGTGAAGAAAAAGAAATTCCATGCGTGTTTGCAAATCTCGAAAACGCAGAAAACTTAACCAACGTCAGAACAATCCACTCACTTGAAGAATTAAAAGAAATCCTAGTTTAACTTTTCTCCAAAATTTCCGCATCCACTCCTTCGTCCTTGCACATATCCACAAACTCTTTCGCGTCCTCCTCGGTTCCAACAACAGAACCATAGTGCATTGGAATCGCCAGCGTCGGACGCAGAATTTTCACCGCCTCAACCGCCTCCTCCACACTCATCGTAAACCGCCCACCAATCGGAAGCAACGCAACAAACTTTTTATCCGGCTGTTTGTGCCCTGTCAATTTCTGCATCTCCGGAATAACATCTGTATCCCCCGCATGATAAATAATAACCTTCCCAATCTTAATAAGATAACCAACCCACCCCTCATCCTTGGGGTGAAAAGCTTTGTCAGTATTGTACGCCGGCAAAACCGAAATCTTCACATCACCACAAACCACTTCTTTTTCAGGTTCAACAATCTCAATTTTTATCGGCGATTCAAACCGCATAACTTTGCTCTGACAATCTGCAGTCATAACAATCTTCGTCCCCTCTTTCACAATCTTCTGCAAATCAGCGACGCTGCAATGGTCATAATGCGAATGCGTCAACAAAATCAAATCCGCTTTCTCCGCTCCGTCAGCAATCTGATAAGGGTCTATATAAATTACCTGAGAATTCTTAATCCTAAAACCCGCGTGCCCAAGCCACTCAACTTTAATACCCTCAATCTCCATATCCATCCAAAACAGAATCTGTTTTTAAAGATTACTCTATTAAGAAAGAAGATTTTTCTTGAATTTTTCAAAATCCTTTTTTCTAAAAGAACCGCCCGACGCCTTCGGATGCCCGCCCGCCGTCGCCCCCTCGCAACCCACAATGCCTTTTTCCAGCAAATCATTCATCCTCTGCGTTCCGTTCTGATTCCTCGCGCTGACTTTTAAAAAACCTTCCTCTCCACCAAGTGGCGCAACACAAATATAAGTCGCATCCTTATTTTCATTAGAAACAAGACTCATCGCCGTGGACAAAACATTAAATTTCGGCGTTGTTTCAAAATAGAAAAAATACAAATCCCTCTCTGAAAAATATTCCGCATTCTCCCGATACACCTTCTTAAACTTTACAATAACATCCTCAACATTCTTAGAATATTCCGCCAAAGATTTCAAATCCTTTTCCAACAACAAATTATAAACTTTCTCTAAATTTTTCTCTTTATTAAAATAAATAATTGAATTGGCAATCTTCTGTCCAATCTTCCCTGGCTCAGATGCAAAAACATCGTCGGAAAGTATGCCGGGATACTTTTTCTGAAGATACTCAAAATTTTCCGGAGTCTTAAACACATAGTCCATTATAATCGCAGCATCAGCCAACCAAGCCCATTTTTTCTTCAAATCCTCATCCATCAAATCAAACACAATTTGCGCTGCGCAAAAACCCGAATCAGTTTTAATAAAATCTTCCGAAAGCAAATTAGCACTAATCGGATGATGGTCAATCAAAAACAAATCAAAATCTTTCCTAACTTTTTGGAAACCTTCCGCATCAACACTCTCGGACAAATCAGTCAAAAATAATTTAGTTAATTTCTTCCCTTTTACATCTTCCAAAAACTCGTCGTACATTCCTATTTTCAAATCTAAAAACCAAACCCTCTCTAAAGAAACTCCCTTGCTCTCCAAAAGATCTTTCATAAAAACCGCAGAAGCAATTCCATCAGTATCTGTATGCGTCAAAATCCCAACTCTATCCTCAGGCCCAATAGAATCTACAAAACCGAAAAATTCTTCCCTGCTTCCAAAAGAGTAATTCATAACTTCAAACAGAACCCGCCACTTTTAAACTTTCTTCTCCCACTCCCTAACTTCTTTCCCCTTCATTTTCCTGTCCAACATTTCCAACTCCTCGTAAATTCCCTCAATCAAATCGTAATTCTTCGCCTCCTCCAAATTCACCCACGCGAACTCCGTCAAAGCCGGACACAACTTCACCGCCGAGTTTTCCGACTCCGGCTCTGCCCACAAACTCACAATTATCGTCGGAATTCCGTCCTCACGAATGTAAACCATCGAAGTCACATAATCTATATTTTTAATTCCCAAACCAACTTCCTCCAAAACCTCGCGCTTCAGCACCCCCTCAAAAATATTATACCAATGATGTGGCGTGTCTTTTTCCCGAAGAGCATAATCCAAAACCTCCAACTTCCCTCCCGGCACAGTCCACCGCCCAGGAAACGCCTTCTCCCAATCCGCCCTTTTTGTAATCAAATACTTTCCTTCCTTAACAAGAATCCCCGTCACAACAATATAATGGACTTTGTTCCTATCATACCCCATATCCCACCACCACAATTTTTATATATAAATCCTCGCTCAAAAAATTTGAGCAATGAAACAAAAAATCCTAAGCCTGTTCCTGTTCAGCAACAAATTGAAATTCTCTGAAATAGAAAAATCCCTGCGAGAACGCTCAAACAAACTCACCTATCACCTGAACCAACTTGTTAAAAAAAACATCCTCGTCAAAAACAACTCAACCTACTCTCTCTCCGAAACCTCCGAATACCTAATCCCTTATCTATCAGAAAAAAATTCCCCGCTCCCAGTTATTCTAATTCAAATCAAAAACAAAAACCACGTTTTCCTTTACAAAAGAAACAAACGCCCGTTCCTAGGAAAA
This sequence comes from Candidatus Woesearchaeota archaeon, assembly GCA_964418495.1. Taxonomy (GTDB): domain Archaea; phylum Nanobdellota; class Nanobdellia; order Pacearchaeales; family GW2011-AR1; genus CAYQLQ01. Next base: position 18,131 of record CAYQLQ010000006.1, read on the forward strand.
CTCTCACTTCCCGGAGGCCGTCTCCTCGTCGGAGAAAATCTAAAACAAGCTGTCAACAGAATTATGAAAAAACACAACATCACCGCAAAACTAACCCAGATAAACTCCGTCTCCCTCGAACATGTCAAAAAGAAAAACAACAAACTCCACTCTTTTCTCCTAATCTTCACAACAGCCACAACAAAAGACAAAATTAATTTCACAGATATAAACAAAAACAAATCAAAAATAATTTCAAGTGATTATAAACTAATAACAGAAGATGAAGATGAAAAAGTTAAGATAAAAGAATTCCTTACGAAGAGTTAAACACCCCTAAAACTCTAAATTCGTATTAACCAAAACTCTATTCTCACATCGATGTTTATCTAAAAAAAGCTTCATAAGTTTTCTGGCCCTACTTTCAGCAACCCCAAACGGAACTTTAGGAGCAAGCCCGCTAGAGAAAGCCCCCTCCATATCTGTATATACAAAAACTTGTAAAAAAGAAATATCTAATTCCTTAACAATTTTAGAAGTATTATCATAATCTTTCTCACTCTCGGTGGGAAATCCTACAAGAATGTCACTTTCAATCTGAATTCCCTGGACCGTAGATTTCAACTTATTAAAAATTCTAACATACTCCCTCACCCCATACCCCCGCCTCATTAATTTCAAAATCCGCGGACTTCCAGATTGGAGGGGAAGATAAACTTTTTTTGCAATCTTTACCAACTTAAATACTCCGAAAAGATCTGGATAAAGAATAAACCAACGAGGGTTAATTGTAGTTACTTGGATAGTAAAATCTCCAGAGATACTAACAACTTCTTTTATTAAATCGCATATATTCTTTCCTAAATCCTGGCCCCACGAACCAACATCCTCCCCAGTAAAGACAAATTTTTTAATGCCCTGTCTCAATCCAGACTCGATATCTTCCTTAATGTCCTCCACTTTCCTGCTTCTAGTTCCCCCGTTAGCAAATTTAATTACACAATAAGAACACTTCCCAGAACATCCCGTAGCGATCCGAATTATCTTTTTACCTTCTCTAATAAAATCAGGGGAAACCCCGCGAAGCTTTTTCTTAAACTTAAAAAATCCATCAAGTTTATCTAACTCCCTAGGCCCAAAGCAAAAATCAACTAGCTTTCTTGTGCCTTTATCAATTTTTGAAACACAGCCCCCTAACAATAATCGAGCTTTTGTGGCCTTTCTCAAAGTCTTAATTCGTTCTGTGTTCTTATCAAGCATGATCTTATTAAACCCACAACTCATAAGAATAACAAAGTCCGCCACCTTTGGGGTTCGAACTATTGTAACATTATTTAAAACAAGATATTTCGCAATCCGATTAGTATCCGCCTTGTTTGAATCGCATCCTAAGGATTCTAAATAAACTTTCATCTTACTTAGGGGTTACAACCACTAAAATAAAATTTAATCCATAGGAAAAATCAGAAATCATAGCAAATTGAGCCAGAGGAAACCTTCCCGGACTTAGCGATTTCGCTCAACTCTATTTCTGGTTCTTCTACCAAATTCCCAAATTTATAAGCTTCTTCCTGGTCCATAGTAATAAAAAGAGAAATGACGGATAATTAAACGTTTACCTTAAAAATTTAAACGAAACGACAATATTTATAAACCAGAATGTATTATTAAAAGAATGTTAGATTATATAGATAAAAAAATTATCTACGAACTAGGGAAAAATTCTAGACAGAGCTATGAGAAGATTGCCAGAAATATCCACTCAAAAAAAGGAATAATCTCCTATAGGATCAACCAGCTAATAGAAAATAAAATAATAACTAAATTCGTCCCGGTCTTTGCTCTTTCTAAGATTGGAATAATCTCAAGTAAAATTTATCTTAAGTTACAGGGATTAAGCACAGAATCTGAAAAAACCCTCCAAAAATTTCTAATCTCCCATAAGAAAATCGCGTGGGTAGCTAAATCTGTAGGAAGTTGGGATTTATTGTTAGGATTTTACACTAAAACTTTAAATGAATTTGCTCAGGTTAAAGACGAGATACTGGAAAAGTTCAGTAATTATATCTCCGAATATGACATAAGCCATATAGAAAATGGTCTAGTTTTCAATAGGGATTATCTAATAGATACGCCGGTTTTATACAGAAAAGAACTTCTATATGCCGGCAGAGTTGAGAATATTAAGCTTGATTCTAAGGACCGCCACATAATCCAAGAAATGAAAAATAATTCGAGGTTTCACATTCTCAACATTTCTAAAAGATTAGATCTCGATCCCAGAACAATAATTAACAGAATTAAAAACTTAAAAGAAAGGGACATCCTTCAAGGATATACGGTCTTCTTAGATTTAAATAAAATAAATCACCAACTCCACAAATTATGTATCTATCTCAAAAATTATAACAAGAAACAAATTGCCTCCCTCATCTCATTCTTAAAATTGAATCCAAATACTATCCACTTAGTTAAGGCTATAGGTTCATGGGATTTTGAAGTAGAAGCAGAGTATGATAACTTAACCGATGTGTATAAATACATTTCTAATTTAAAGAATAAATTCCCCAAAATAATTAAGCAAATTGATTTAGTAACTGTAACTGATGAACTAAAACTAGATTTTTTCCCCGAAGGTTAATTCCTTTCTACACAATTTATCCAAACCCCTCCCCAACACCCAACATCCGCCCCTCCTCAAATCTCGGCGCAAGAATCTGAATTCCAATCGGGCAATCATCGATTTTTCCCCCCGGCACACTCATCGCAGGAATCTGCGCCAAATTCGCAGGAATTGTCATAGAATCATACTCATACATATCCTCAACAGAAATCTTACTTCCTAACTTATGCGGGATCTTCGGCACCGTCGGCATAATCACAACATCAACTTTCTTAAACGCTTTTTCAAATTCCTGCGTAATCAAATTTTTAACCTGCAACGCCTTGTGATAATGTCTCCCTCCATATTCTGCTTTTGAAATTTCCGAACCTCCCAAAATTCTCCGCAAAACCTCCCCCCCGCAAGACTCCTCGATTTTCTTCCCGAACCTCCTCCCGTCAAATTTCCGCGTCCCTGAAAAAAATTCAGTATAAACAATCGGATAATAAGTCTGCACAGCCAAATCAATATACGGTAATTCAATCTCAACAACTTTCCAATTATTTTTCCCCGCAACTTCCGCAACTTTCTTCCGAACCAAATCCAAAATCCGCGCGTCTGCTTTAACCTTCGGCATTCCAATTTTCAAATTTTTCAGATTGCCTAATTTTATTTCCTTGCTCTCAAAACTCGTAGCATCTTTTTCATCTCTCCCACGAATCACATTTAACAACAAAAGAACATCAGAAACATTTTTCCCAAAACATCCAACCTGGTCCAAGCTCATCGACAAATCAATCAAACCGTATCTTGAAACCAAACCATAAGTTGGTTTCATTCCGATAATTCCGCAGTTTGACGCAGGATTTCTAAAAGAGCATCCAGTGGCTGAGCAGAAAGGTAAATCGAAAAAA
>CAYQLQ010000007.1:0-17313 GCA_964418495.1 Candidatus Woesearchaeota archaeon
TAATTAACTCATTCCAGATAATCCAACCATTATTATGGAAAAAAACCATTCCCGGCGCAGTTTCATTAAAAGAAAATAAATCCATTTGCTGTCCAAGAATCCGATGGTCGTTGTCTTTCAATTTGGAAGTATCCAACCGCGATTTTGAAATTTCCCGAAGAAGATTCCCAGCGTCATATTCCTCAACCCCTTCCGAACTAATGCTCCGCGACAATTCAGAAAGCGGATGCCCTTTCACTTTCATTTCAAATTCTTTATAATATCCAAACGGCGCTTTCACGACGCGGAACAATTTTCCAAGTTCCTTTTCCGCGAGTTCAAAAATCGCAGTCGCAATATCCGGCGACGCCAAATCCGACGACAAATGCGCATAAGGATAAAGCACAATATTTGTAACATTCACCTGCTCTGCAATTTCCCTCACAGCCTCGACGAGCTTCGCCACAATTCCCTTCGCGTCAGTGTCCGATTTCTCAACCGCAGTCAAAACCGCCAACGCATTCTCCACGTGCTTCTCTTCTTTATCCGCGTCACTCAACACCCCCGCACTCTGCAACGCCCGCTTCAACGGCTTGAACTTAATATAATCTGTATGCAAACTTAAAATCTTCATACCCTATTTAGAAAAAAGAGATTTATAAAAGTAGTGCTAAAAAGGTTTATATATCCAAGAACAACCCTAACTATACCAACCAAAAGGTTTATAAATAATAACTAAATAGTGGTAACATAATGACAACAACAGATTACGACGCAACACAGGAAAGAGGAACAGATTCGGTAGCTGTAGCAGGTGAAAGAGGATTAGTTGCGAAAGCATATGAAGATTCGTCGGGAGGAACAGAAGCTCGAATTGCGACAGATTATAGAGACCCTTATTGTATGTATAGCTCGTTCGTACTTAAACTCCGCGGATTAAATAAAACAGACGCGCTTAAGGCTTTGGAAATTATTAATACTCATGCGGAAGATGAAAAAAGAAAGATACTTGAACAAATAACATTTGAATCTGAAGGAAGGATTAGTTTTTTAAGAAACCGTCTAAAAAATAGAAGAAGAAGGAATCCAAATATTGAATGGTCTCCAAGACCCGGAGAAATCCCAAAACCAAACTAAAATGACAAACCAAAGAGATAAACCTGCTGAATGCGATTTTCACAAAATCATTGCGCGAAAAGTAGAGAACTGGAGAGAACTTCAAGAGAACAATCCGCTATGCAGAACTTGCGACGGTTATAACACTTCTTGTCAACTTCACCAACAATATAAATTAAGAGGTAACTAAAATGCCCCGTCATCCACTCGGCGCCGCGCCAAAAAAAGAGAAAACAAGTCTTCTTGATTATGCAATTTTCGGAGAAGTACTTTTTCTAATGACCTTCGGTTTATGGAAAGGATACCAAGGACAATCAGGTTTAGAAGAAGAATTAAGACAAGAAAGAACACAACCGAAACAAGAAGAAATCGACTACACTCCGAAAATTGATTTCACTATTGAAACTCCTGACCCTGAAAAACTCAAACCTGTTGAACACCATCCTGCCCCGAGAATGCCCCAAGAGATTCAAGAAACATTAAAAGCAGGCGAGGAAGATTCTGAAGGGGTAAATTTAAGGAGATATCTTGAAGCAATTGTGCAGATTGAGTCTGGGGGAAATCCAGATGCGAGGAGATATGAGCCCGGGATAAATGATACAAGTTGGGGGCTGGGACAGATTCTTACCGAAACGGCACTCGGACTTGAAGCAGAATACCCTGATTTGCCAAGGATTTCGGATTATAATTTAAAACCAGACTTTTCTGACAAGGATGTTGAAAAAGCTCTTGTAAGATTATATGGTAATTTTATATGGACAAAGGAAAAGGGAGAAAAAACTAAAAGTATTGTTAATGTGGATGGAAAATTGAATGAGGCAGCCACAATTGAATTTCTAAAAAGAATTCAGAATAAACATAACCTCCACCCTACAGGAGAGATAAATGCTAAAACCATAACTGCGATACAGGATGAAGACCACTTGAGAGCAAGGTTATGTGACCCGACAATTAATACGCTCTACACCGAAGCTCTATATAGTTCTTTATTAGAAACATACAAGGATCCTTTTGTTGCAGTTGCTGCTTATAATTGCGGTCCAAACATGATAAACACCGCTATAATGCAACAGAGATTAAACGAACTGAATGGGAACTCTCCGGGTTATATCCCTTTAACACCAGATGGTTCTGTAGGACCAAACACAGAAAAAGTAGTCCGAAGATTTCAACAAGAACACGAATTAGAAGTCGACGGAAAAGTGGGAAGAGCCACAAGAAGAGGAATAAATTCTGCCTGGAAAACGATGTACCCTGGACAGGAGAACAGTCCCCCAATAATCCCAGAAAATTCTATGGTACAAAATCACGTTAGGAAATTTGCGAAAGCCTTAGAAAAACAGGATTAAAATGACAAAAATTAAATTATCTTGGTTAGGGTGGCGTGGAGAAGCAGACACAAAAAGTAGACTTGCAAAACTTCTTGAAGAACTTTCACGAGGAACTATTCACGAAGGAGCAATTGTACCTGTATACGACTTTGGACACAGCCACAGAGGTTATGGAAATTTTCCAAGAGAAGTGGAATTAAAAGGAGAATTTGAAGAAGCCGGACCCTCGGATGAAAAAGGGGGAGGAAGAAGAATACATGCCAGTGCTTTAACATTAGTTAGAGGAATAGCAACTGCGATAGAGAGCTATCTCACAAATGAGCCAACAAGAGATTCAGAAGGATCAAGAATCCAGATACAACACTTACGGAGACTTGCAGAATTAAAAGCAAGCACAAGGATAAGCCTTGATTTATACCCCGACAACAGAAACCCTAATTCAGAATCTCTCGGAGATTACAAGATTGTTTCCCAAGATTAATTCTAAACCAGCTCCTCGACAATCCGCGAAATAGGTTTTCCTGTTTTCTTGCTCTTCTCTCTAAGTTTCTGAATTACCGCAACCGAAAGCGTCAAGTCAATCCTCTTCCTCTCAAAAGGCAACTCCCGCGTCTTATCATAATTTTCCAGAATCTCAAATACGTCCTTGTACTTTTCTTTTATTTGCTTTATTGTTTTTTCAGTTATCATTTTATCTTAAACATATTTTTAATCGATATTCTATATTTCTTATCTCTGTAATATTCTGCTTAGCAATAGAGATTATTTGCTGAATAAGCATCTCCCGTTCGACCTGTTTCCTTTCTTGCCCTGCGTAATTAAATACGAGGAACGTCGCAGTTCGCTTATTTCCATCTGAAAATGGGTGATCAACCAACACCGCCCGAAGAAGATATGCTAATTTTTTAATATCCCCTATCCGAGGATTTTTCTGTACTTCAATCGCATAATCCAAACTTGAACCAGCTCGCAAGTTTCCACCAAATCCAGCATTTATTCTCAGCAAATCTTCCTTACTAATTTCCATACACATAAATATTTGTTAGAAGTATTTAAACCTTTCTAAAACAAAAACTTCCCAACCAGAAACTCATTTCCCGGCTTGTTTCCAAAGCAGATTAAAATATTCATCAAACCCTTTAGATATTTCTTTACTTTTAATCAATACAACTATAGGAACTTCGGACCAGATTATTATCGCAGAATAAACATCAAAGAGCATTATTTGTGTTGGCGATTTAACAGATTGCGGCAGAATTCTAAACTCCACGTTATCAATTTTAGTTATTTTATTAATGTTTTTAGCATTGTATTCAAAGAGTAATTTTGCGTGCATATGTTTTTTCAGAGCCGTATCAATAAAATTTTGCACATAAAATTCTAGTTTATCAAATAATTCTCCGCTTGCTCCAAAAATAGAATAATCCTTTCCTATTCTTAAAACAAAATCATAAAAAGATTTCATTCCTTCTTTGCCTTCAAAAACTTCTACACTTTGTTCTATTTTAGTTTCTTTAAATTTAGAGAGTAATATCGGAAGGATAACATTTAATTGAGATTCCTTTTCCTTTAAAATAGAAATTATCTTTTCTGGAGAGATAGGTTTCCAATACTTTCTTCCTTTTTTAATTGTATAGACAACCAAACCTTTTTGCAACAAAGAAGCTAAAGCATCATAAGCATTCTTTCTATGAATCTGGATATTTGAAGCAATTTTTCCTGCTAAGGTTTCTCCAAGTTCTAATAATTCTAAATATACTTTTGATTCTGTGTTTGTTAACCCTAAATTTTTCAATATTTCAAAGTCTTTCATTTTTACTTTGATATTCCTAAGATTATAAATCTTTCTATTGGGGTAGTTAATGCTACTTCATATATTTATAATTTAAATCATCACGAACTATCTATGGTAATAAAAAAGCAGCATAAAAAGCTGAGAAAGCAGATATTTGTTCCAAGAGATAGAATGGAAATAACCAAAATTCCATGTTTTATAGATGAAGATTTTGGCAAATATCTTCATGAAGAAGTTCAAAAAAGATACGGAAAATTTGAAGTTATAACAAAAATCAGAAGGGGTCGAAGATTTATATCCCCGGGGGAGAGATATGATAATCCTTACTCTGAAGGCCCCTCCCAGTATAGAGCGACTCTTTTGGGAACTATTTTTTATTCTGTTGCTATTAATGAAGTCTTGAAAAATAACGAACTTAATTTAAGAATCGCCACCCCCAAAGATATTGAAAAAATACTAAAAAATAGGCGTTTAGACTTAAGGAACCAAAGGATAGCTACTGCATTAGTTTTAAGAGATTTAACCATTAAAGGAGATTTCAATGCACCTTTGATTGGACCACTAACAGAACAAGTCCACCAAACACTTGGGAAACCCCCAGGGGTTATGATCCCCTTAGCAAGTTTATGCTTAGAAGAAGACAAATCCTCTCCTTATGGATTAAAATTTAAATTAAACGAAAATCCTGAAATAATTGATGCTTCAGTATTAATGGAAAATGGATGGTTTGAAGAGACCGATGAAGAAACAGGGCTACCAAAAAAGATAAGATTGGAAGAACGTGAATCAGTCTGGTATTGGGAAGACCATTTGAAAACTCCAAGATATGTTCACACACAAAAAGAATCCAACCTTTCCACATTAGCTCTAGAGGTAGGTAATTGGTCTTGTCAACGGGATGTTCTTATTACTTCTAGATTAATACTTTCTAGGCCAGATCTTTCAGAAAGATATGGTTGGATAGTTCTAGACTACAATAAATAATATTTAAGATCAACTTTTAAAACAAAAACTTCCCAACTAATTTCCGCGCCTGCTCCCGTTTCTTCTGATGCTCTTTCAAAAAAGAATTAATTTTCTCAATCAGATAACTCTTCAATTCGCCAGTCAGCATTTTTCCTGAACGATAATCTTTTTCTATTTGTTTCAACTTCTCGTCGCCGCAGCATACAACAGTGGTTGGGGAAAATTAAGAAAATCAAACTGGAACATTCAAGAAATGTCTACAGAAACTCGTAGATATGTAAAAAGAATTATTGGAAGAATAGAACGCGAAGAAAAACTCGCGAGGAAATAAAATGAAATGGCAACTATTAAATTATCTACAAAAGAACATGAAAACTCTATGGTTCAGAATCATGTCAGGAAATTTAGGAAAGTGTTGGAAAAATAAAGTTAAACGATAAATTTATAAATTAAAAATAATTAATATCTCTATGAATATTTCGACATTTTTAACAGGTCTGTTTGTAGCAGTTTTTGCAATTGTAGCAATCTTATGGAAGAAAAGGATTATTTTCAGAAATTCAAACATAAGGCCAACAGTCATAAGACATAATCCTCTTGGTATTGGAGACAAATATAGAGATAAACCAATTGAAACAGGACTTACAATTATTGTTGCAATCCTCCTCTTATTAGGAGGAATCTTAATGATGGTTATTTCCTTATTAAGTTGATTTTATTTTAAGAATCCAAAAATTTCCCAACTAATTTCCGCGCCTGCTCCCGTTTCTTCTGATGCTCTTTCAAAAAAGAATTAATTTTCTCAATCAGATAACTCTTCAACTCACCTGTCAACATTTTCCCAGAACGATAATCCTGTTCGATCTGTTTCAACTTCTCGTCGTCAGGCTCAAAAAACATTTTCAAATATTGGAACGAAACATCCACGTCAGGATTCCCGCCCTTTTTCCGATGCTCGTCTATCGTCGCCTGCCCGCCTGAAAACGCGTACTTGTTTATTTTCCTTTTCACTTCCGACGGAGAATCTGTTGTCAGTATTGCGCCAGCACTTTCATTCCCACTACTAGTCATTTTTCCCTTTGTTCCTGATAAAGGCGGAAGAAAAACTCCGTGAATTATTGACGGTTTATAGTAACCCAATTTTGGATAAACATCCCGCGCAATTCTAAAATGCGGATCCTGGTCAATAGCAAGAGGAATCAAACAAGGAACATTCTTCTTTTGCAGAACCGACGGTATAATCGCAGGAACCGCCTGCATCGCAGTATAAAAAATACTTCCAATATTATTTGAATCTGTAAATCCAAACGAAGATTTAATCGTGGAAAAAGTAATTTTCTTCGCAAATTTAATTGCCTCAGGATACATTAGCCCTGCGTTTTTAGTATCAACCAAAAAATGAGTTTTCTTAGGGTCAAAACCAATCGCAATAACATCCAGCATATTTTCCTGCGTCCATTTTTGTATCTCTTCGTAACTTTTATCCTTAAACAAAAATTTCTCGTCGTCTGTAAATTGAAACCATAATTCTACATCAAACTTATCCTGAAGCCATTTTGTAAAAAGCCATGTTCCAACGTGTCCCAAGTGTATCGGCCCGGAAGGCCCTCGTCCAGTATACAAAAAAAACTTTTCCCCTTTTTCATATTTATCTAAAATCCAACCCAAATCACGATGCGCAAAAAACACCCCCCGCCTTAACATAAAATGAACCTCTCCAACATTTTTCTTAATTCTCTCGAGCAACTTGTCATCAATCTTTGAAACCCCGAACTCCCGTATAAGTTTAGAATAATCAATCTCCCCTTCTACAGCATAAGGCGTAACCTCAAAACTCTTTTTCATAAAGACAAAAGAAAACTATAGTATAAAAATCTTATTAAACCCCCGCCCCCTAAAAATTCCATGAAACTCCTACGCTTAAAAGAAATCCCCCGATATTATGGAATCTACGCGATAGCCACAGTCCTTGCAATAGGTTTCGGAATTCTTATAAATGAATCTCTAGAATACCGCCTCCAAAGACAAGCAGGAAGGGAACAAATTGAAAACGCACAAAGCATTCAAGCCTATTCCAAAGCTCGTGCAGAAAGATACAAAAACCACCCAAGAGAACCCGAACAAAACCCCGCAGGAATAGAACAAATACTCCATCCGATAGTTCGCCCACCAAAACCCCGCGGTCCAGTATAAAGATATTTAAACTTCTGTCTCTTAGAATAATTATGAGAGGTAAAAAGATTTTGCCCTATGTTATTGCATTAGCCCTAACTCCTGTAGTAGGGCATGGAATTAAAACATGTATAGAGACTTATATGAGCGTTAGGGAAACCACTCAAAGTCTAAGTCAAATAAATGAATTGGTAGCGACAAGAAAGGAAGAGGTGGCAAGAGGGGATGATGAACTAACGGAAAGATTAAAAGAGATAGATGGAGTAATAAATAGAACCTCAGAGATATTACGGGAAATAGAAAACTCCCCAAAAATTAAAATAGAACGACTAGAAACCTTGGCCAAACAAAATAACCTCTGGACTTTCGACGAATTTATGATGGATTATTTCCAGAATAATAAACTGCCTAGGGGAATAAGAGATTACTTAGATAACCAAGAACCTTATGAAAAATTTCCTAAGTCTGTAGAATTACATCTCCAAGCCGCATACAGAGAATATGTAGAAAAACAAGTAGAAAAGGAGAAAACAGAACCCGGAAGATAAAACTAATCTTTCTAAACCTTCCAAAAATCCACCAAATATTTATAAATAGAGTTTTATTATAAATCCTATGAAGAGGTTGATAGCATTAATAATTCTTGCAACGTTCCTAATTTCCTTAGCATCCGCAGAAATAATAATTACTCAACAGCCAAAAGACATTTACAATATGGGCGAAGTAATAAAGCTCCCCGTAAAAATAACCAGCGCAACTGAAACAAATAATTTTCTTCTGATGAAACTAATCTGCAACGGAAAAGAAATCGAGATCCACAAAGAATTCATTTCTCTAAAAGCAGGCGAAGAAAAGTCCGTGACATCGTCGGCGCCGCTAATCCAAAGTTTCACTGGAAAAAATTCCGGAACATGCAAAATAAAAGCGTCCATCGGAGAAGAATATGTTTTAACAAATGAATTCACAATCTCCGACAAAATCGACATCGCAATCGCCGAGAGAAAAACAGAATTCACGCCCGGAGACAATTTAATCCTCGAGGGCGACGCAACAAAAATAAACCAGCAAGTTGTAACCGGCTTTGTCAAATTCACACTAACTCTCAACGGCGAAGAAAAAATAAACCTCCAAGACACAACCAGCAACGGATACTTTTTCCTTAACACAACAATCCCAAAAGACTTCCCAGCAGGACAATACCTCGCGCATCTTCAAATTTCCGAAGAAGACTACGAAGGCGCAATTACAAACAACGGCTTCGTCGACTACAACGTTCTCGTCGCACAAGTCCCAACAAGCTTAGAAATAATTTTCGAAAACACCGAAGTTGAACCAGGAACCGACATGCAAGTCAAAGCAATTCTCCACGACCAGTCAGGGGAAAAAATAACCCCTTCAACAATCGTAATCAGCGTGAAAAATACAAAAGACAAAATTCTCACACAGGAAGAAGTCGCAACTGACGAATATCTTTCTTACCCTATTGAATACAAAGAACCATCAGCAGAATGGAAAGTCGTCGCTGTTTCAACAAAACTCACAAGCGAATCCACTTTCAAAATCCTCGAAAAAGAAGACATTAAAATAACAATCCTCAATAAAACTCTGACTATAAAAAATACAGGAAACGTCATCTACAATAAAACCGTTGTAGTAAACATCGGCGAAGAAACACTCTCAATAGAAACTTCCCTCGGAATTGACGAAGAAATAAAATATATCTTAAGCGCACCGAACGGCGAATACGAAGTAAAAATAAGAACTGACAACGGCGAAGAAATATCTCAGCAGGTTATGCTAACTGGCGACAGCATCAACATAAAAAAATTATCCCAAGGCGTCGTCGCGTTCGTCCGGCATCCGCTCGTCTGGATTTTCGTGATAATCATCCTCGCTTTCGTCGTCTACATAATCTATAGAAAAGGTTACAAAAAAGCATTCTTCGGACACGTGCCCTCCCTGAACCCGTTTAAAAAAAAAGGCACACATAACCCCGAACCATTAAGAAAAAAATCCCTAATCACTTCAACAAACAAAGCCGAGCTCTCTCTTTCTCTCAAAGGCGACAAACAAAACATCAGCCTCGTCGGACTTAAAATAAAAAACCTTTCTGAAATAGAATCCAAAAAAACCGGAGCAGAAGAAACCCTTCAAAAAATCGTAAACCTCGCTGACGAAGCAAAAGCATCAACTTATGAGAACGGCGACAATCTATTTTTCCTTTTCATTCCTGCGAAAACAAAAACATTCAAAAATGAAATGCTCGCAATAAAACTCGCGCAAAACGCAAAAGAACTTCTGGACGCACACAATAAAATGCTCAAGCAAAAAATCAATTACGGAATCTCAGTAAATTACGGAACCATCGTCGCTAAATCCGAACCTGACTCTGTTAAATTCATGAGCATGGGAACTCTAATCACCATCGCCAAAAGAGTCGCAACAATCTCAAATCAAGAAATTCTCCTAAGCGAAAAGTTCAAGGAAAAAACCGCCGCAGAAATCAAAACCGACAAGCACCACTCCGGCAACCTCGACGTCTATTCAATAAAAGAAATCCGTGACAGAGACAGCAACAAAAAATTCATCGGGGATTTCATACGACGATTAGAAGGGAAAAGTTAAATTATTCTTTTAAGGTTCTTGAAAGTCCCCCGACATGCTCTGGAACCCATTCTCCATTGATATCTCGATGACATCGAAGGATTTCCACCCCCGGAGGAGGAACATATCTTCTCCCCTCATCAGCAGAAATCTCTCTTGTATCTATACAACCTCCACCAAAAATAGAAACTCTAGAATCCGCCATCTGCTCTGAGAAATTCGGGTTATACATAATTATTGATAATCCTCAGAATATAAATATCTTTCGCTATTTTACACCTCGCTAATTTTCAAAAACCCCTTCACAATCGCGTGCTTAATTTCCGGGTGCTTTTTTTCCATTTCATCCACAAACAAATCAAGCCCGCTCTTTTTTTTCTTCGGAATTGAAAACTTCAATTTCTTTATCTTCGCGTAAAGCAAAACTTCTGCGTCGAGAAAAAGAAAAAGCACACGAATATTTTTTTGAAAAACAGGCGCGAACTTTTCCAGATTTTCGCTTTTGCCTTTAACAAATTCCCTCACCACCGCATACGCGACGCTGTCGCTCGTATCTGCAACTGCAACCCGCGTCGCTTTTCTCGTCGGCAACTTCGCAATTTCCACAGGCGCTCGTTGCCCATACATTTCCAAAAGAAAACCCAAAACAACATTCCTAAAATCCTTCCCCTTTTCATAACCAATAACTTCTCCCTTCCCAACCATTCCAAACTTCCGCATAACATAAAGAAACTTCTTCTCAAAATACTTAACAAAACACCTCGCGCACAGCTTCCGCTTGTTCGTAAATTCCCAAACCGGCTTCGACTCGCACAACTGACACATAACAATCCAAACCTAAATTTATTTAAATAGTTAACCATGAAAAACAAAATGGATTTTAACCTCGACCCTTTGAACTACTTCGCAAAATATTCCCGAAGAGCAATATGTTTTGCATGCCTAGCAGTCGCTTCTTTAATCACCGAATCATATATCGGGTTAAATGCCTACGACCAATTACAAGAAGCTCTCGCATCTCAAAGAATGGATGGCAAAGAAATGTATAGAGCGATGATTAGAGACACATATGAAATTGAAAAAGAACGTAGAAAAACCAAAAGAGAAACGCATAAGCCCTTAGAATCTAAAGTTCAATCTCCTATTTCTTCTCAACAACAACCGTCTTCTCGATAACTTTCTCTCCAGAACCGCCAAATTTCTTATTCAACCAAAATCCAAACCCAAACATTTTCATAAGAATTCCAACTCCCAAAAGAATAATTCCAAATATCAGCATCGAGACAAACACTGTCGTCGCCCCGCCAAACAAAGCAGAAAAAATATTCAAATAATTTTCATCCACAAAAAACCACAAAAGAACACTGTCAATTTTTACAAACGGCAACGACGCAACAACCATCAAAATTCCGCCGACAATAAATGAATTTGATTTTTTCTCTGCCAGAAAAAACATCCCGACAAAAAGCGCAAGCGAAATAAGAATCGCAAGATAAAATTTATTCGCCCAGTAATTCTGCGCAATTTCAGAAACCAGAAAAAAAGGCGTCTCGGTTTTCCCAAAACAATCCCAGAACACACAGCCGTAATCTTTGTAATAAACAGAATCTATAGCGTCATCAATCGCTTCCTCAACAATCGCGTCTTTTCCTTGCGCAATCACTTCACACGGCAAATCAACAGTATATCCCTGCTCTGAAAAAACAAACTCAGAATTATTTTCGCAATACTCCTCCATCCTCGGCAAACCATCCTCAATCTGTTCCGGAAGATTAATCTGCTCGTTAATTATTTCAGTAACAGCCGGCGCAATCTCCTCGTGAATATTTGAATACTCCAGCGACGTCGACAGCGTCATCACCGCACCGCCAGCCAAAAGCATAACAAACAAAAGCACGCTCGCGATTACAAACAGCCCGCCTCTTATTGCACCCATAAAACATCTAAAGAATTCTTATTTATAAAACTTACATTCTCTCAAGAACTTCAATTCTTTTTTCAATCGGCGGATGCGTGCTTCCCAAATTCTTAAACGGATTCGCAAAAAACAACGGCGCAACCGCCTTATTGATTTTCGATTCCTGAACCGGATGCTCGTCGCGGATTTTTTTCAGCGCATTAATTAATCCAGAAGGATAACGCGTAAACTTCACTGCCGACGCGTCTGACGCAAATTCCCGTTTCCGCGAAATAGATAATTGCACAAGCGAAACCGCAATCGGCGCGAGAATCGCGAGCAC
Source organism: Candidatus Woesearchaeota archaeon (assembly GCA_964418495.1). Lineage (GTDB taxonomy): Archaea > Nanobdellota > Nanobdellia > Pacearchaeales > GW2011-AR1 > CAYQLQ01. Next base: position 12,204 of record CAYQLQ010000007.1, read on the forward strand.
AATTCCAATCACCATAAAAATCGCATTTCCTTTATCATTTCTCCCGCCTCCCCGAAACCAAAGACTCCTCAAAAAAATCTGAGAAATAATCGCAACCATTCCAACCATCACAGCGACGAGCGTCATATACCTCACGTCGTAATTCGCAATGTGCCCCATCTCATGCGCAAGCACACCTTCAAGTTCCCGCTTCTCAAGTTTTTTCAACGCACCCTCTGTAACACAAATCACCGCGTGTTGAGGATCCCGCCCCGACGCAAAAGCATTAATCTGCTCCGACGGCATAACATAAAGTTTCGGCATCACAATCCCCGACGCAAGACTCAAACCCTCTACCAAATCATAAAACATTTTATCCTCACTCCGCGACGCCCGCCTCGCCCGCACCGACGCCAACGCAATCGAATCCGACTTATAATAACTAATCAGAATATAACTAATTGAAAAAACAATCGCAACAATCATAATCACAAAAAAATAACCAGGCTCTATCGCCATCGAAATCACATAACCAAGAACAACAATAAAAACAAAAATAATTCCCATCAGCAAAAACGACTTCCAGCGGTTCCGCGAAATCTGGTCGCGAAAATCAATCCTCGAAAACTTTTCCATAAGAAAATCAGGAGAACAGCGTTTTTAAGATTTTAGAATTCAACCTTCAGATTACTTTTTCAATCCCAAAAAATAAATTAAAGCAGTGAAAAGAGAAATTCCCCCAGAGATATAAATCACCGACGAGATTCCAAAGTAGTGGATTCCAAGCCCCGCAAAGAAGACTCCCATAGAATTGGTTATAGACCAACTGATACTACTTACCGAACCCAGAGACGCACGAAGTTTTGAAGAATACTCTTGATGCATTACCGCTTCCTGAAGAATATTGTTTATTACTTCTGCAAACCCCAATATTCCCAGTCCAATTATCGCCCAAATAATCGCGTGAGGGATACTAAACACAAACATTGAAAGAGAAATTAACCCCCATGCAAAAAACAAAGAAAACCTATAACCCTTTTTGTCGGCCAATTTTTCAGTAAGAAATGGCGCACTTAAGGTCACCACTGCGATAAATGAAAAAATTAACGGAACATATTCCGGATTAAAATTTAAAGTTTCTGTAATGAATAATGGAACAGTTATAAAAAAAGAAGAAATTGCTAAAACCCCAAAAACATCCCCAAGAAGTAAAACCCTTAATTCCCGACTATTTTTATGGAAGATAAACTGAAAAGATTCTTTTGCTTTAATTAATGATTTTTTTAGATAATTGTGCGGCACATTTTCCGGGACAAAATTTCTTTCTTCCATATACTTCCAGATGATAAAAAATAATCCCAAATAAAGTAAAGAGATTACCAACCATACAACTCTAAAATTAATCGCCACAATAAAGAATCCGATTAGCCCTCCTAAAACACGACCTGATTTTTCAGAAAAGTATCCACGAGAAATTAAATTAACAATTTTAGATTTTTGTTTTGCATAATTCAAAGCATCAATCGCCCAGGCTGAACTGGCTCCACTTGTGAAAGTCCAAGCAATATCCCCAAGAATCAAAAAACCCGCGAGTATCCAGAACTGTTTAAATAAAAAAAGTCCTAAAAAACTAACAAAAATTAAGAAGAATGAAATCATCATAGACTTTTTTCTTGAATCATAATCTGCAATTGCTCCTGTGGGAAACTCGAAAAAAACCATAATTATTGTAGAAACTGCGAACAGCGTAGTAATCCAGAAAATATTAAATCCCAAAGAAACAAAATAAATCAACATTAATGCAGAGGTCAATGCTCTTCTCATTCCGTGGCTGAACTCCATTGAGTTACGCAAAGTCTTCACTTTCTTTACAAAAGTTTTTTCTCCCTCTTTTTGAATCACCATTAAAATTAAAGCAATTAATAATTTAAATAATTATCCTCCTTAAAAAATTCCCCTAAAATTCAACCTTCACGTTCTTCCGTTCAGCGTCGGTAATCTTCAAATATTCTCTTGCCTGCTTTCCGTAGATTTTCGCGAAGAACGCGCCTGGGAAAGTTCTGCACAAGTCGTTGTAAGAAAGTATGCTGTCGTTGTAATACTGTCTTGCGTAAGCAACTTTGTCCTCTGTCGCTGCAAGTTCCCTCTGCAACTCAAGAAAATTCGTGTTCGCTTTCAAATCAGGATAACCCTCGGCAATCGCGAAAATCGTCTTCAACGCTGACTCCAGTTTCTTGTCCGCCTGAACTTTTTTCTCTGTCCCCGAAGCAGAAACCAACGCCTTCCGCGCATCAGTCACAGCCTTAATCGCCGCTGTCTCGTGCTTCGCAAAACCCTTCACAGTCTCAATCAAATTCGGAATCAAATCCGCCCGCCGTTTCAACTGAACGTCAATCTGCGACAACGAATTATCAATCCGGTTCCCAAGAATCGCAAACCGATTAAAATAAACAAAAAACACCAACGCCACGACCACAGCGATTCCAATTATAATCCAAAGTATCATAACAACTAAACAAAAATTAAATTTATAAACCTTCCCTTCTAATTTAAAACATGGTAAAAGTAAATCCTGACGCGTGCATCGGATGCGGTTTGTGCGTTTCCATCTGCGAAAAGAAAAGCGTTTTCGTAATGAACGACGACGGCAAAGCAGAAGTCAAGAACAACTGCGACTGCCCCTGCATAAAAGACGCAATCGAATCCTGTCCTGTCAACGCAATTGAAGAATAAAAATATTTATTAACCCTCTAAAGCTTCATCAGTAATGGCGGTAAAAAAAGAGGTCCACCCTGAATCCAGTTTTGTGAAATGGTTTTCTGAATTAGATAAAAACTCCGGCGCTGTCGCAGGAGGCAAAGGCGCAAACCTCGCGGAAATTTACAACCTCGGAATTCCTGTCCCACCCGGCTTCGTCGTCACAGCCCAAGCTTACGATTTCTTCATTGAAAAAGCAGAACTAAAAGAAAAAATACAAGAACTCCTCGACAGAATCGACTACGAAAACACATCGCAATTAGACGAAATCGCAAAACAAATTCGCGTGTTCATTCTTGATTCAAAAGTTCCAAAAGAGTTGGAAGAAGAAATCCTCGACGCGTACGAAACCCTCGACACCGAAGGATTTGATTTCCAAAAAGGCTCGGCGCTCGCAATTCTAAACAAATCAACAGAACCTGTTTTCGTCGCTGTCCGAAGTTCTGCAACAGCCGAAGACCTCGCCGACGCAAGTTTCGCAGGACAGCAGGACTCTTTCGTAAATGTCAAAGGAAAAACAGAGTTAATCAAACACATAAAAAAATGCTTCGCGTCGCTGTTCACCTCGCGCGCAGTTTACTACCGAAACAAAAAAGGATTCGCGCACAAGGACGTGAGCCTCGCTGTCGTCGTCCAAAAGATGGTAGACTCAAAAAAATCCGGCGTGGTGTTTTCAAAAGACCCTTCCTACAAAAACAATAACATAATTATCGAGGCTGTCTGGGGGCTCGGCGAAGGAATTGTCTCCGGAAGCATAACGCCAGATAAATACGTCGTCTCGTCGCAAAACGAATTAATTGACAGAAAAATATCCTCAAAGAAAATCGCAATCACGCGAAACTCCGGCGGAGAAAGGGAAACAGTAAAACTCTCCGAGGAAATTTCAAAAGCGCAGGTTCTAAAAAATTCTGAAATACAAAAGCTCGCGGAAATCGCGCAAACCCTCGAGGAACACTATCAAAAACCGCAGGACATTGAATTCGCAATTGAAAACGAAGACCTCTACATTGTCCAAACGCGCCCAATAACAACAATCGTCGGAAGAGTAGAATCCGGACAAAGCAAAGAAGTTCAAGGAGAAGTTGTTCTAACAGGACTTGGCGCATCGCCAGGGATAGCGTCGGGAAAAGTAAAAATAATCGAACACTTAGAGGATTTGGAAAGAGTAAAAACCGGCGACATCCTCGTAACCACGATGACAAATCCCGACATGGTTGTAACAATGCAAAGAGCCGCTGCAATCGTAACCGATGAAGGAGGACTGACTGCCCACGCCGCAATTGTCTCGCGCGAAATGGGAATCCCCGCAGTTGTCGGAACCGACCAAGCAACAACACTTCTAAAAGAGAACGAAATAATAACTGTCGACGGATACACCGGAAAAATCTACAAAGGTAAAACATCAGAAAACGAGAAAAAAGAAATCCATCCTACAACAGCATCGACAAAAACAAAAATAAAAGTAATGGTTGACCTTCCGAGTTTCGCAGAACGCGCATCGCGAACAGGATTAAAAGAAGTTGGACTAACAAGAATAGAAGGCATAATCGCAGAATCAGGAAAACACCCAAATTATTTTATCGAACAAAATAAAATAAAAGATTACGAAGACGTGATTTTCGAAGGAATTAAAAAAATCTCGCAATACTTTGACAAACTTTGGATAAGAACCTCTGACATTCGAAGCGACGAATTTGAAAACCTCGACGGCGCGCCAAAAGAAAAAGAAGCGAACCCGATGCTAGGCATGCACGGAATCCGTTACGGAATAAAACACCCAGAAGTTCTCAAAGCAGAATTAAACGCGCTAAAGCGCGTCGCTGACTACGGAAAAGAAATTGGAATTTTAATTCCCCAATTAATTTCTGTATACGAATTAAAACGCGTCAAAGAAATACGCGAAGAAATCGGCGCGTCGCAAATCAAACTCGGCGTCATGGTAGAAACTCCCGCGGCTGTCCAGCTAATAAAAGAAATCTGCGAAGAAGGAATCGACTTCATCTCTTTCGGAACAAACGACCTAACGCAATACATCCTCGCTGTCGACCGCGGAAACGAAGAAGTCCAACACCTTTACAACGAAATGAATCAAGCAATCCTATACCAACTCGACTACGTAATAAGAGTTTGTAAAAGACACAAAGTCGAGACAAGCATCTGCGGGCAGGCAGGAAGTAAAAAAGAAATGGTTGAATTCCTCGTGGAAAAAGGAATCGACAGCATAAGTGTAAACGCCGACGCTGCTAAAGAAATCTCCGACTATGTTGCCCAGCTTGAAGAAAAAATAATCAAAGGAACCGACGAGGAACCAAGAAACTTTCCTCTGAAAAAAGAAGAACCTATTTTAAAACCCGAACCTGAAATAAATAATCCC
>CAYQLQ010000008.1:0-16951 GCA_964418495.1 Candidatus Woesearchaeota archaeon
AACAACTTGGATCTGATTGCTTGGACTATTATCATTTCTTAACATAAAACTTAAATTATTTTCGTCAGGACTCCCCCAATAAGTTCCAAAAGAATAACCAGTATAATCCCCTGAACCTAACTGCTTACTAACAAACCACTGGTATTTTTTCTCAGAGGGTTTAACCCAAAGAGATATTGTCATAGGGTCATTATTTGTAAAACCTAAAACATTTCCCATAGAGATTAAATCACTCGCACCATCAAAATCATAAGCCCCGCCCAATTTTCCAGATGAAGTATAAGTAGCCCCAGTCACAGCCCCATCATTTCCATATGAAGAATTATCAGTAGCGTCGCCATTAAATCTCCACCACCCAACCAAACTACTATCCCAATCGATTAAAACAGAATGGTCCCCAGAATTATCTGAAGAACTAACATTTACAAAAACATTATCTACTGTTACTGTCGAATCATTCCCCGGGGTTGTTCCTGTGAAATTAACTTGTGGATTTGTTGTATCTGAAGTCGCGTAAGTAACTGTTCTCTCCTCAGTCTGATTTACATTACCTGCCAAATCTTGCGCATAAGCGGTGTAAAGATAATCTCCTGAAGTCAAATCAGTGAAAGTATTATAATATTGATTTACAGTTGCATTATAAATTGCTAAAATTTCTGATGAAGATAATGCTCTGTTGTAGACTTGAACATCATCAATTGAACCATCAAAATATTTTCCACTGGAGGCCTGATCATAGCCAAATACTAAGGTTTGATCTCCATCTATATGTGGACTTGTAACTCCTGTTTTAATCCCTTCATTAACACTATCCACATAAACCATAAGGGCAGTTCCATTATAAATCGCAACAACATTATGCCAACTCCCATCATCAAGATTAGTTGTCCCTCCAATAATCTGGACACCATCATCTGCATCCTCCACAATAGTAATTCCAAAATTACCTGTAGAATTTACATTTAAAATATAATTAGAATACATCCAATCTGCCGCCGAAGGTTTTCTTCTAGTAACAATTCTATCTACAACATCTCCTAATGAAGGAAGATTATTAATCTTAATCCAAGAGGAAACTGTAAATTCTTCTGTCAAATCAAGCCCGCTTCCAGCACCAACACTAATATCATCATTTCCATCAAGACTATATGCCCCCCCTAACTTTCCAGAAGAATTATAAGTTGCCCCAGTCACAGCCCCATCATTAGAACCAATAGAATCAGTAGCATCCCCATTAAATCTCCACCACCCAACCAAACTGCTGTCCCAATCAATTAAAACAGAATGGTCTTTTCCAACATCTGAACTTGAAACATTCACAAAAACATTATTATCTGCTGTTACTGTTTCTCCATCTCCTGGTGTTTCTCCGGTGAAATTTACCTGTGGAAAAGTTGAATCTCCACCAAAACTCTCTGCAGCAACATTATAATTTATAGAAGTAAGAAGTGGAGAATAAAACTGATAACTGTCAGGAACAAAGTCAAAACTAAGATTAACATAATCTGTGGCTTGCGAAATACTAAAAGTATAATCTATCCCAGAAGAAGTTATACTCTGAGTATCTGACTGATAAACTCCGGAAGCATCATTATACCAAACACTTGCAGAAATCTCTGTCCCCTGCAAATTCTGAACTCCAATTGAAACATTCATCTTATCATTTCCAGATTCGATTGAAGAATTAAACATCTGATTTCCAGTTGCAACAAACCGCGCTGATTGGTTGTTATAAATTGCAGTAATCTGCTCCTGTGTTAACGCAGCACTAAATATCATTACCTCATCAATGGAACCGTTGTAATAAGAAGGGCTAGAATCCCCCGCTACTCCTATGGAAAATCTATCCACAGCAGGGAACGCACGGGAATTTACACTAGTTCCTTTAAGCACGCCATCCACATAAAGAGCCCTATTCCATTGTCCAGTAAAAACCCCAACAACATGATGCCAAACCCCATCATCCCCCGGAACATCACTAACTATAACAGTATTATCTCCTCCCTGATCCGGATTTCTCACATTTAAAGAAAGATTAGGATACCACGGAGTTATCGCAGAATATTTATTTCCCAAATCCTTATCCCCTGCCCAAACAATTCCAACCTGTCCAATACCTGTTGCTGAGCTCTTTGCCCAAGCGGATAAAGTAAAAGGATAATCTGCAACAATTGCAGTATCACTCTGGATAGCATCTTCTACACCATCAAAGAACATCGCCTTTCCATAAAGTCCTCCAGAATAAACCGCTCCTGTCACAGTCCCATCATTATCATTTCCAGTATAATCAAAAGAAGTATAAATTCCGGTTGAAGAAATTAATTCCTCTCCAACATCTGAAGTATCTAAAATATTCCCCTCAAGACCTAAGTCTAATACCAAACCTGCTGTATTCATATTAGGGTCTTGTTGTCCTATTGACTGGTTTCCATAAAGACTTAAAACTTCTGTATCACTTAATGCTCTATTCCAAAGCAAAATCTCATCCAACAAACCCTCCATAGGTACGTTGGTTCCTCTGTTTATCGCAATCTTATAAAAATCAAAAAGAGGATTAATACTCCCTGCACTATCGCTTATTACTCCCCCATCCTCATATAATTTTAAATGAGTCCCATTATATCTCGCAACTAAGTGAGTCCAATCAGTTGTAACATCACCAAAACAACCTAAAACATTTCCAGAATTCGCAGAGTTTCTTCCAAGAAATCTCAGATTCCCAGCACATCCTGCTGCAGCCCCTCCGAAATCTATCTGAAAACTACTCGCAGTAGACCCCGAATCTGTTGTTGCAAAAAGCCCAGTATATTCTGCCTGAGAAGTATCTGTTGTTTTAAACCACATGGAAAGAGTAAATGCCCCATTCCAATTTGAAGGATTATACCTAATGTAATCATCTACACCATCAAAACTAAGAGAAGAACCAATAATTCCTCCCCTAAAACTTGAAGAACTCTCAACATCAAAAGGCATATACAAAACCAAAGAATCATACGGCGCGCTTCCTGAAATCGCAAGATGCGAGAAGTTATTTTCCTGAACAACTCCAGACACAACACCTTCGGCACCAACATCCTGAATCGTAATAATTGGGTCAAGATACAAATTCTCAACACCTGAAACCTCAACCTCGACGTAGTTTTCCGTCAATTCCAAATCCAAATCTTCCAAATCTGAAAAGTCAATCTGAATCGCACCTGTGCTCAAAACATTTCCTTCAATTCCAATCTGCACATTCGACTCAATTTCAAAACCAACATTCGCTTTTCCAACAATCTCAGAAAAATTCAAAACTCCAAAACCATATTTGTAAAAATAATCCCCGTCGTAAATATGCGTGTGGCTCTTCACATTCTCCGCATAAACTCCATCAAGATAATTCACAATTCCGCCAACCATATAATACGGACGCAGTTTCAAATAAGTCTCCCCATATTCAATATTCAATTCATTTGTATAATCTGCATTCGCAAATAAAACATCTGTAATATCAACCGCGCTTCCATTCACCGTCGCTGTTCTCTGATTCTTATTTTCAAGAACAGAATAATTCCTCGCCAATTCCAAAGTAGAGTTGCTCTTTCCAACTTCAATCTCCACACTCTCGCCAGTGTCCGCAATCCAAACAACCTCATCAATTTTCCCATCCTCGTTATTATCCACCAACCCATAAACTTCCGCACTCACATTAATATTCTCCTCCTCTGTCTCGGGTATAAAAGTATTCGCAATAATTCCCTCATAAACAATATCACTTTCAATTGTAACGGTTTTCTTTCCTTTCTCATTCACTTCAACAGCCCGCGGTCCCGGCGTCTCATACGCAACTTCGTATTCTGTTTCATTATCTTCTATCTCAAACTCAACCACCCCAACACCTTCATCAGCGACAACATGCCCAGTAATTGAAGAAACAATTCTCTTAAAAAACCGCGAAATCCACGGCTCTCTTTCTAATTGCATTCCTAAACTAACATGCCCAGTAATCCCTGAGCTAATTCCCACAACTTCCTCATTCTCGATTTTCGTGACAGTGATATTCTCTGCAAATTCATCAACCGCAATTGTTACATTCGTCGGCCCGTCAGAACTAACCCGCTTCTTCCATTTCACCGGCCGCCCCAAAGTAACATCCCCTTTCAGCGTCGTGATGCTAACATTCCCCTGCGAAACCACAATATTAAATTCATTACTCTCCTCCTCAAAAGTTTCATTCCCAACCTCAACTTCTGCATAAACAACTCCGACCCTCGTCCCTAAAAAATCCGCATCAGGGATAATTCTCAAAACATCCCCGTCAAAATCCGCACTAATCTCAGTCACATTTCTAAACCCATAACTAACTTCATAATCCGATTCAAGATATTCAGACAAATCAATCTCCGCAAAAGAATTTTTCCTCACAGTCAAATCTTCTATTTCTTTAACAAAACTCAAAACATTCTCCTCGCTGACATTCTCTTCTGCTTCCGGAGTTCCAGCAATCCGAATCCTCGACGCTGTTGATGCTATCACAGTCCCATCCTCAAGAACAATTGAAATCCTCAAAATTTCCGGAATCGCTTTCAGTCCAAAATCATCCAAACGAATTCCCAAATTCTGTGACTCGTCCAAAAGATAATCCTCGCCAAAACCCTCCTCGCCAACATAATAAGCCGTAGAAACAATTGCCTGCCCGCCTTCAATATCTAAATCCAAAGAAACACCGTCCGCTGTCTCGCCGTCAACACTCACACTACCAGAAATAAATTCCGCTTTCTGCCCCCCTTGCAAATTATAAACAAAATCATTGTCATTAGAAACTTCACCATAAACAATCTCTTCTCCTCCAACAACTTCCCCGGTAATTCCTGCAGAATCTCCACTGTCTGAACTTCCAGAATCAGAAGAACTTTCCGAAGACGAATCCGAACTTTCCGAAGACGAACTGCTTTCTCCAGAATCTGAACTTCCAGAATCACTTCCGCTATCAGAAGAACTTTCTGACGACGAATCACCAGAAGAATCCAAACTTTTTTCAGATTTCTTAGAATTAGATTCTTTTGCCGACGCTTTTTCTTCTTTTGCCACGGATTTTTCTTCTGCTTTTTCTTCTTTTGCCACGGATTTTTCTTCAGCCCCTATCTCTTCCGCAACAGCCCCTTCTTCTACTGGAACTTCCTCTTCCAAAGGTTCCCCGCCCACAGTTTCCTCGTCGACAATCTCTTCTGTTCCGCTGTCTCCCCCAACTTCTTCATCACTCTCTGAAGAACCAGAAGAACCCCCCACCTCCCCCGTAACCTCTTGTTCTTCCTCCGAAGAATAAACCCGCAATCCAAAATCCACAGAAGGATAACTTCTCTTTTCACCAACAAAACCATAACCATCGCCACTTCCCGACACCCCACCATTTTCTAAATAATAATCTCCAGAAATTGCACTTAAACTAACAACTTCTGAAAGCGGAACCTCCTGAACCTGCCCATTAAAACTTACCACAACTTTCGCATTCACAGGAATTAATTCTCCTGGCTTAAACGCAAGATTAAGATTTCCCTGAATGCTTTCATTCAATTCATAAACAGGAAGTTCTCCAAAAACAACATTTCCCGAAGATTGAAACCCCACAAAATAAACTGCAGTAAGTAGTGTAACTATCAACACAGCCGCAGAAATTCCAGACATCAAAGATTTTTTTCCAGAACCAGATTCTTTCTTTTTATCCTTACCAACATAATCCGCCACAACTTTTCCATCAACCCGCCGAGACTTGTAAGTATAAGGTCCAAAAGTCTTGCCGTTTTTTTTAATATATCTCTTATACGCCATCAGCCCTTTTTATCAAAATAAATTCGTAGTGTAACTATTTAAATGTTTTTAAAACAAAGAGAATCCAGTAAAAAATTTAACATAAATCAAAACTAAAAAGCTAATAAGAAAAACCGGAACAAACGGAATTCCCTCGCGAACCACCACGAATTTTTTCGTTTTCAAAAGTTTAATATCCTTTGTCTCCAGCCCTTCCCAATTCTGCTTTACAACTTTTCCGCCAACCCGAACATCCTTATACAACCAATCCCCCTCCCGAAGTTCCGAAGGTTTTATTTTTTTAATCATGCAAACTTCATCAACAGATTTAGCAAAACAATAAAAATACGGAAGCAGAAAAACCAAAGCCCCGGAGAAAAATAAAATTCCTTCAAAAAATCCCAGAAACATAATCAACAACCCAAAAAACATAACCCCCATAAAAAGAATTCTTCTTTCTTTCAAATACCGCGCAAATTCTTTCTTAAAACTTTTCCAGTTTCTTCCTGCGAGAATTCCCGCCCAGACAAATCCATAAATCGCCCCAGCAAAAAGAAACACCACAAAAAACAAAGATACAATTTTCAAATTAGAAAACCAATTCAAAGAAAGAGGCAGAATCGTTCCTAAGGCAATCATCAGTTTCGCGTCGCCTCCGGCAAAAATTCTTCCATAATAAAACAGATTTCCCAAAATAAAAAATGCTCCAAGCCCGATTAATCCATAATAAAAAAACCAGAAATTATTCAAAGCAAAAAGCGAATAAAAAAACCTAAAACCCAATGCAAAGATTATCAAACTAAAACTCAACCAGTTCGCAACTTCGCGCGTTTTCAAATCCTGCACACTTGCAAAAACAATCCATAACAGCCCAAGCACAATTAAAAAAAACTCGCCGAACATTTTACGCCTTCACGTCGGTGCTCCGATATTTTCCACCCTTCTGATACGGATACTTTTTATTTTCCTTCTTCTTATTCTTCCGTTTGTTCCGTTTCTCTGAACAACAATAATCGTCTGACATTACGCCATCACACCTCCAAGCACAATCGCGACAAGAACAAACAACGCGACAGACGCAATCAACGCCGTGGCAAAATAAAGCAAAGACCCTGAACGGAGATTTTTCCCGATACTGTTCGTCCTCTGAAGTTTATCCTCCCCCGAATCAATAGACACAAGTGTTCCAGACAAAATGAAAATAATTTCTATAATATAAATTCCAATAACCATCTGAAGATAATAAGGAGGAATCATATTCCCAATTTGAAACAGACTATTTATCATGCTGAGATTTGCAAACCCCCCGGCATCTGTAAGCATCGAAGCTGACGTAGCGAGTTTTCCCAGAATTGCAGTAATCATCACCGCAAGCCCAACGACAATTCCCGAAAGAAGCGGCGCGAGAAAACTCATATTGCTTCGCATATCAGAAACAACTTCCGCAAGAAGGTCCCGCAATCTGTCAGTAATTTTATTTATATTCCGAACATATTCCGAGATACTCATAAGACTAACCGCCGCAATCTTCAACCCTTTCTTCGCAGCCTCCACAAGAATTCTCATACTCGTCGCAATTAAATTAGAAGGATAATATCTCATCGCTCCTCGCCGCGAATCAAAAATCGCCGACTCCACACTCATTCCCATCTGCTGAATATTATAGTTAACCCGACGGAAAAAATCCTCTGTCCTCAATCCTTTCGCCGACTCTGCCGCCCTCGCAAAAACAAGTTCAACCGGCGTCCCGCTCCCAATTCGATTCCCAAGTTGAAAAAGCGAATTATTAAATTCCTGCTCAAGCTCGTTCGTCTTCGTCCTTTCTTTTATCAACTCTTTTGTTTTAAGAGAATACGCAATAGAAAAGAAAAACGCAATTCCAAGAGGGAAAAGCATTCCGAGAACAAGCGCGCCAAATCCAAACGGCCCGTTCCCCTCGGAAAACCCAAAAATATTCTCGTTTCCGAGAATTCCCAATCCAACAGAAGAAAAAGAATAATCTTTTTGCAATCCTAAAAATTCCGGAAGAGGCGTATACTGAAAAATAAGGGGCATAAAACTAATAAGAAGAAAAGGAATAAAAATTAAAAACGCAATCAAATACGGCTTTCGACTTTTATATTGCGGATAAAGCGGATTTCTTTCAAGAAGTTTTGTTTCTCCATATCCCCCCGGACGAAGAAGCATAATCTTGTCGTTCAGGTAAAAAACAAAAAAAGGAACAAGAACATTAAAGAGAAGAATAACATGATACAATTTAATATATTCTCCAACAAGTGCAGACGCGAGCGGAAGAAGTGCAAGTCCCAGCGTCGGAAGAACAACTCCCAACATGTAAACATTCGTCAGCGGACTCCGAACCTCGTGCGTAAATTTCAACATCCTGTCATAAACTCCGTCGAGAATAACTTGCAAAGATTTTTCAAGAATCACAATTCTCTGATTATTATTCGGCTCAAACAAACTGCTCTCAATAAGATGAAATGACTCAATAAACTCCGACGAATAATCTCTCCAAGTTTCAAGATAATTATCAAGACTCTCTTTTATCGTAGAAAACTTCCCAATCTGCAAATCATAAAAAACTTTTTTAAAATCAAGCGCAAGAGGTTCTTGCAAATGCTCCGCAGCAAAAGCAATTGCTTTCTCAAGATTCGGCGTGTGCCTCATGTAAACCACAATATACAAAACCGCAGGAACCATCTGCGACGACGCTTTCAACCTCCATTTATTCGCAAGCCGAATAGGATAACTATTAGTAAAGTAAAATAAAAAGAGCGAAAGCACAACCATCAAAATAAAAAATAAAAGCGGAAAAGCATTCAGACTTCCGCGGATTAGAACAACTGCCAGAGAAATAATCGCGCCTGCGAAAAAAACCAAAAGAAAAGCAGAAACACTAAGAGTCAGCGCCTGCTCTGGCTGAACATTCAAATGCGCGATTTTAATCGCCCGCGCAAGTTTCTCTGCATCTTTCTTCGCCGGTTTTAATCTAAAAAGGCGTCCCAAAGTCTCGCACAATCTTTCATATCTCGACAGCCCCGGAATCATTTCCTCCTTAAACCGAAGATACTCTGAACTCCAATTAACATTATCCACTACCGACGTAGAAATCTGACTTTCAATTTTCGCGCTGTGCCGCCTCAAAATTTCCTCAACTCTTTTATCCGTCATTTTTCACCACTTTTATTAAATAAGAAAAAGCAATTAATAAATCTTTAGAAAACTAAATTCTCCGCTTCTTTATTTCTGTATTCAACCAACGCTGCCATTCAGGAAAAACTCTCTCGCTTTTCGGCAACCCAATTTCCTCGCGGACAGAATCTGAAATTTTATGGAATGCCCCATTTGAAAGAGAATTAAAAGACGCCTCGAGAAGCGACGGCATATTTATTTTTTCAGCAATATCAACAATCTCTTTTTTTATCTTCGCCCTCAACAAAATATTATCATAAATCGCATCCCAGTTTCCAGCCCAGCCCTTTACATTCGACGCAATGTCTTTTATCACCTCGCTATCGCCGTTAATCAAATCCTCTGTTGTCTCAATCTCGTCCTTTTCAACATTGTATTTCAGCAAATCCACGAATCCTTTTTCTTCGAGAGGGTCTTTCTGCCAATGCTTCCGCACTTCAGAAACCTGAAGAACCCGTTTCCATGAATGCAAACCATCGGGAGATTTTATTGGATTACAAACAATAATAATATCTGTTGCCTTGAACGACGTCGCTGGAACCCCCAAATCATTTACAACTCTGTCGAAAACCGCATACGGCGACGCACCGTGAATTGTTCCCGCCACAACATTCGCAAGCGCCCCAACACGCATCGCCTCGTAAAGCGCCTTCGCTTCTTCACTTCTAACTTCACCAACAATCAAAGAACTATCTCCAAGTCTCAAACTCGTCCGAATTCCCTCCTCCGCAGAAACCTCGGAACTTGTCTTAAGCAAAGCCGAACGAACTTTCATTCTAAGAATATCATAATTCAGATTCCTCATTGACTCAACCGGCAACTCCAACGAATCCTCAACAACAAGAACCCTATACTTCGAAAGAATCTCCAACATCAAACTTCCAAGCAAAGAAGTCTTTCCTGAACTTCTCGTCCCTGCAACCAACAAAGTTCGCGAACCATCAACAAGAAAACTCATCAATCCAGCTGCAAAAGGATTAATCATTTTATTCTTAATAAAAAGCGGAAGTGTCCATGGCTCTTCACGATGACGGCGAATCGCATACGCCAAGCCATCCGGGCTAAGCGGTTGCTGAATAATCGCAATTCTCGCCCGCAGTTTTCCGATTTCTAATTGAGTATCGAGAATCGGATTCGCCTCATCAAGCGGACGCCCGGAAATCATACGAAACTTCGCAGCCCACGAATCAGCGTCCTCTGAACTCGGCATAATATTCGTCGAGCATTCGTCAAATTCCTCGTGCCGGACAAAAACCACATTCTTCGGAATCGGCGCATTCAAAACAATATCCTGCAATTTTTTATCCTGAAGAAGAACTTCAATAATTCCAAAGCCAATTGTATGCCGAACAAGAATCGTCGAGAGTTTATTCAACTCGCCGTAGCTCAACTTAATATTTCGGCTCGTCGCAAGTTCAGAAATCAAATCCTTCGAAACATTGAAAAAAACATTCCGCGTTCTTTCTGTATCCACAAACTCCTCTGCTTTCGGCTGATGCTCTACAAGAACTCCCCGCGCAAGATTCAACAACTCGTTTTGTGCCTCGCTGAGAGAATTTTCCGGAGGAACAAGATGATAAAACAATTTCGACTCGTCCTTTTTTCTAAGAATCGTCACCAACGACTCGTCATAACTCTCCTGCGCAATTTTATACTGGTCCACAATCTCCGCGTCTTCAGGAAGATTCGAAACCAATCTTGTAAAAGTAAAATTCGGAATCACATCCGGCTTAAAAATCTTAGAATAAATCTCGCGGCTTCCAGAAGAGTGTCCGTCGAAATGCGAACTCGCCTCGCGAAAAAAAGCCGTGCTCTCTATCATCGCCACCATTTTTTTCAGAAGATTAAAATACGAAAGCTCCCCCGAAGAAGTTCCACGATTTTCAAAACGTATTTTTTCCTCCATCAAAATTTTCTTCAAATCAAAATACGCCCCGATTGGGTCTGACTTAAGCGCAAACATAAAAGAAAAAATCGCGTTGTATCGCTTGGGAAATTCCGCATCGTCTCCTCCGAGTTTTTCCCTCGACAAAACTTTTTCCTGTTTAATAAACTGAATATACAGCTGCGCAATTTCCAAAAGAAAACTCGTTTCTTTAAAATCATAATTGTAATTTTTCTGCTGGGAAAAAATCATCCGTGAAACATTCGGATTCTCCATCAGCGCATCAACCGCCCTCGCCATCACCTCAGGCAAATCCGCAATACTCGGAACATACGGAGCTCCCGCATAGTTCATATACAAAATATCCTCGCCACCTTCCCGCCGAACCTCAGACGAATAAAGCGGAGATTCCTCTTTAAATTGCATAAAAAGAAAACGGAAAACGAGTTTAAAATATTTTGTATGCTAATCACAACAATTTTAAACTATCCAAACCTTGAAAAAGAATGGAAGTCCAACAAGGTGAACAATTCTCAAATTTCAATTCTTCGTCAGAAGCGCAAAACCTCGACGAGAAATATCGCATTCTTAAAAACCGGCTCCTTCTTATTGGAGAAAATCTCGTAGAACACAAAGAAGAAACCAGCCAAAAAATCCTCGAAATAAAAAAAAGCATCGAGATAATTAGACAAAGTGTAGAAAGATTGACGTCCTTCCTCGAAATGGCGTCGGCAGAATTTTCAAAGTTCGCGAAAAAAGACGACGTCGAAATACTCGCAAAACAGATAAGACTCTCCAGAAACACGCAGTCTCCAAATAAAAAAGGTTTAAAAAAATAAAAAACAGATAATACCATGGGAATTTTAGAAGAAATAGGTCAACTAAGAAATCAGGGGCTAGCTGAAAACGAAATTATCGGAAACCTCCAAGAAAGAGGCTATGCTCCTAAGGACATCAACGACGCTCTTAGCAGAATGCAAATAAAAAACGCAATTTCCGGAGAAGAAAGTCCTTCAGAAGAATACACCCCCCAACCTGAAACCGCAGAAGCCCAACCCCAACAATACGCAACACAAGAATATTATCCCCAACAAGGTTATGAGAATTACGCAGCAGAAAGTTCAAGTTCAGATACAATAATTGAAATCGCAGAACAAGTCTTTCTGGAAAAATCAAAAAAAATGCAGTCACAAGTCTCGGAATTTTCCGAATTCAAAACCCTTTCTGAAACCAAAGTAGAAAACATCGCAGAACGTCTTAAAAGAATCGAAACCACCCTCGACAAACTACAACTCGCGATTCTCGACAAAGTCGGCTCTTACGGAAGCACACTTCAAAGCATCAAGAAAGAAATGGAAATGATTGAAGACAATCTGGGAAAACCAAAAAAATCTTCAAAAAAATAATTCAAAAATATCCTAATCTTTAACAGCGCCCCGAAGAGCTTTCGCAAGAACAGATTCTGATTTCTTGCTTTCAGTATCACTCGCAACTATAATCGCAACAACAACAAGGATGAATACAACCCCTGCGATAAACGGCCAGTTCTCCTGCCACCAATATCCCGACGACCATCCGAGGGCTCCTGCTGTCTGCACCAAAACAATAACAAGAATAATTCCAACAATTCCCACCATTCCCCACATCAATCCTTTCTCGTTAGGATCTATAAACAATCCTGCTAAAATTAAAACCACGAGAATAACTGCAAGAGCGACTCCAAGACGAGGGAAAATTTCCGCGAAAAATCTCGGAACAAAATCAAACTGTAAGGCCATCAAACCAATTCCCAAAGCAATTATTCCGTTAATAGCATTCTTCTCAAAAATCTTTGTCCTTTTCAAAATTCCAAAAACAAGCGCGAAGATAAGCAGAAACGGAAGAAGATAACTGAAAAAACCTTCCTGCGCAAGACTATTAAGAAAATCTCCGATAGCCCCACCAGCGTAACCATAAGAAGCAAGCATTAACACACCCATACAAACAAAAGAGAAATCATATTTATAAACATTTCGTAAAATTAATCCTTCTTTCCGCTAACCAGCGCAACAGTAATTGCCGCAGCGATAACGATAATGAAAACAACATTCGTCCAAAGAGTTTTGCTCCACGATTGACCAAACAACCCCTCGATGAGTCCTCCGCCAAACCCCGTCGCCCAAATAACTGCTCCAAGAATAACAATCACCAAAACAATTCCTGCTCCCCACTTAACTCCGTTATGCGAAATCTTCGGTGCGTCTCCGATAATAAATCCCCAAAGAAGCAAACCAATAAACATAACCACAAGTGCAACAGTCAGAAATAAAATCAAATTACTCACAACCTGTGTCGGATAAACAAACGTAACAAACAACAACCCAATCACAAACGCAAGAAGCGCGTTAAGTTGCTTTTTCTCGTCGCCGAAAATCTTTGTCTTTTCAAGAACAGCGAACACAATAAAGAAAACCAAAAGAAAAGGAAACGCAAAACGAGTAAGAATCCAATGCTGCAAAATTGTTTCTTCAACCATCTTTTATTAAATCAAATCGTCCGGCAAACATTCCGAAGCATCCTCTGAACTCGGAAGCGTCGTCTTATTTATTATAAAAATATCATTAATTGCCTTCACAAACTGGTGCGGAATTATAACACCCTTCGCGCCCCCAATAAGCGACATAACAGAACCGCCGACCTTTATTCTCCAACCGTCTATTTTATTCTCCACAAGATTCGCTTCTTCAATCTCTCCAAAGAAATCTCCCGAATCTGTATAAACTTTCGTCCCCACCGCTTCTGTAATTTTTTTGATTCTCATAAAAAGAAATGCTAAAACTGATTTAAATACTTTTCCGTGCTTCTGAATATATATGTTGTCCAGAGTTTCTTTATTTTACTAACTTTTTGGCAGTTCAAATAAAGATGAAGGACGGGTCTCGACGTTAGTCGAATTTAGCGGGAATTCCAAAATAAAGAAAAATTAAACTCCAGACAACGCCTAAATATACATAAATTTATAAGATTGCACTTCCTTCAGGAAGAATGATTAGCAAAAGGGAGATAGTTTCCGTCGTCGCTGTAGGAATTGTCCTCGCATTCACAATAAGTCTTCTCAAAAGCTGGACTGCGTTTTTTATCGCGCTCGGCGCGATTCTTCTCGTGATGGTTCTGAACATTACCGCGAAAAAACTCGCAAGCTATTATTTTGACTCGGAGATAAATATTAAAATCTGGGAAATCGAAAGAGGGGGATACAGAAGTAGCTGGCGTTTCAAACGATCTTTTCCAGCCGGAGTATTTTTCCCGATTCTTCTGACAGGAATAACTGCCGGTTACGCAACATGGCTCGCTCCGCTCGTCTTCGACATAAAAGCAAAAGTTTACCGCGCAGCAAAACGTCACGGCGTCTACAGTTTTTCAGAAATGACTGAATTCCACATCGGGCTCATCGCCGCCGCAGGAATCGCAATAAACCTAATCGTCGCAATAATCGGATATTTTCTCGGCTTTCCGCTTTTCTCTAAACTAAATATTTACTACGCGTTATTCAACATGATTCCTTGGGCTGACCTCGACGGAAATAAAATCTTCTTCGGAAACCTGACGCTCTGGTGCTTCCTCGCAACAGTTACCCTTATCGGCGTCGGCTACGCCCTTTTCATAATATGAAAATTCTAAAAACAAAAATAGCAACCGCAATCTTCGCGATAGTCGCGCTTTTCACAGGTTTCCTTTTTCTCAACCAAAGTCTAACCGGCAACGCAATTATCAAAAACACTTTTCCAATTCAACCGCTTTCAGTCATCGGACTCTTGCTCGTTCTTTGTGCAATCGTCCTCGGAATTTATACAATAAGGAGGTAGAACATGGAGTTTCTAGAAGGAATTAAACCAAGAGAATACCAGCAAAAAATTTTCGAAACCTGCAAAGAAAAGAACTGTCTAGTCGTGCTTCCGACAGGATTGGGAAAAACACTCATCGCCCTCATGCTAACAATCGAAAGAATGAAAACATTTCCTGGAGAAAAAACAGTTTTCCTCGCACCGACAAAACCCCTCGCAGAACAACATCTTCAATCCTTTTCAAAATACCTGCCCGAACTTTTCGCCGACATGCAACTCTTCACAGGAAAAGTAAATTCCAAACAAAGAAAAAAAATCTGGCAAACCGCCGACATAATTTTCTCCACCCCCCAATGCGTTGCAAATGATTTAAGAAAAAATCTCTACGCCCTCGACGAAGTTTGCCTTTTAGTAGAAGACGAAGCGCACCGATGCGTGAAAAATTACGACTACAATTTCATCGCGCAAAAATACAAATCGCAGGCAAACCATCCGAGAATTCTCGGACTCACAGCGTCGCCAGGAAGCGAACACGACAAAATAAAATCCATTTGCAAAAATCTCGCAATAGAAGAAGTTGAACTGCGAACCCGCGAAAGCGACGACGTTAAAAAATATCTTCACGAAAGAGAATTCGAAAAAAGAATTGTCCAGTTCCCTCCGGAATTTCAGGAAATGAAACACGTCCTCGGCGAACTTTTCCAAAGATATATTGAAGAACTCAAAATCCGAAACGTTCTGTTCGGTCCTGTATCAAAAACCGGTTTAATCAAACTTCAAAAAAGCATAAGCGGAACAATCTCGCGCGGAAACCGAAACTTCAATTATATGCTCGGAGCGTCTGCCTGCGCGCAAGCAATAAAAATCCAGCACGCCCTCGAACTTCTCGAAACCCAAACCCTCGTCGGATTTAACACTTATCTCCAAAAACTTTTCGAACAAGCGTCAAAAAAACAAAGCAAAGGTGTGGTAAAACTCGTCGCAAAACCTGAATTTAATTTTGTCTACATGCAATCCAACGAACTTCTCGCGAAAAACGCAGAACATCCAAAACTTGCTGAACTAAAAAAAATAATCGAAGACGAACAAACCTCTAATCCCAAATTAAAAATCATAGTCTTCACCCAGTTCAGGGACACAGCGACGGCAATCGCCAAGAAATTAAATGAGATAGAAAACATAAACGCAAAAGTTTTTGTGGGACAAGTGAAAAAAGGGACAACAGGAATGAATCAAAAACAGCAAAAACAAATAATTGAAGATTTTTCAGAAGGAAAAATAAATATTTTGTGCGCAACCTGCATTGCTGAAGAAGGACTCGACATCCCAGAAGTCAACGCAGTTGTTTTTTACGAACCAATTCCGTCGGCAATTCGAACAATTCAGCGAGCCGGAAGAACCGCAAGACTCATGGCAGGAAAATTAATTATGCTGATAACAAAAGGCACGCGCGACGAAACATCTTACTATGTTTCACGAAGCCGTGAAAAACAAATGCACAAAGCAATCGGCGACATAAAAGAAAAACTCGCAAAAGACGGACACCTTCGCGAAGAAAAACAAGGAAAATTGCAATGAGAATAAGATTAATGAAAATTAAAGATAAAAAAATAATCAGTAAAGATTATAAATATCATTAAATTAAGGTTCCTATGATTCATCTAACAGAAAAAGGAAAAATTAGGGTTTTTATTATCTTCTTGGTAGCATACTTAATATTATTTCTAATCATTTCTATAACAAATCAGGATTATGAGTATATCTATTATAATCTTTTAATCGCAGGAGGATTTATGATTTTAATCTACTTTAATAAAGAAATACACTTACAACCTTATTCAATTTTAGGATTAATAATCCTCGGGTTTTTACATTTAGCGGGAGGGAATTTTTTGGTTGGAGGGTTTAAGCTATATCAAACATCAATTTTAAGTATTCCTTACGATAAAATTGTCCACTTTGTAGGAAGTTTTATTATCACATTCATAGTATACAATTTGGTTAAACCTTTTTTAGAAAAGAAGAATAGGACTAAAATATATCCCGCATTTTTTATTGTTTTTTTAATATCTGTTGGTCTTGGAGCTATGGTAGAAATAGTCGAATTTTTAGCAACGGTTATTTTTGAAAGGACTATCGTAGGAAATTATGCAAACAATGCGTTGGACCTTGTAGCAAACACCCTTGGAGCATTAATTGCCTCGGGAATTTCAGTTAAACATCTTATAAAAAAATTATAAATATTTTTCCTCTTTAGCCC
>CAYQLQ010000009.1:0-16310 GCA_964418495.1 Candidatus Woesearchaeota archaeon
ATTATCACAAAAATCATGCCAGAAAAAATCCTCAATCAACTGACGCGCAGAAGAATACTCATAATTTTCAAACGCCTCGGTAATCTCCTTAACAACCTCGCCAGTTCTCGCCAAAAATAATTCATCTGTCTTTTCCAACCTCGCCGATTTCTTCCCATCCCAACCTTCCAAATTCATAAAAACAAACTTCGACGCATTCACCAATTTATTGACAAACTTTTTTCCTGCAATCAAATCTTTTTCCTGATAATCCAAATCGCTTCCGAGTTTACACGACGACGCCCAAAACCGCAACGCGTCTGCTCCATGCTCCCCCATAACTTTCACTGGGTCAACTGTAATTCCTTTTGATTTTGAAAGTTTTTTCCCGCCAAGAGAAACATTCCCCGAAACAATAATATTCTCCCACGGAATTTTATTCTCGTGAAGATACGCTTTCGCAATTGTGTAAAACGCCCAAGTCCGAATAATGTCGTGCCCTTGCGGACGCAAACTAAACGGAATCTTAATTTTTCCACCAGCCCTCGGAAGAGCCGCCGCAATCTGCGGAGTCAGCGACGACGTCGCCCACGTATCCAAAACCATTTTCTCCGGCTCGGTTTCCCCCCCGCACTTGCACTTCTTTTTAATTTGCAACGGGTCAACAGGAAGTTCTTTTTCTTCAGGAACAATAATCTCCCCGCACTTTTTACAAAACCAAACAGGAATCGGAATTCCAAAATGACGGTTCCGCGAAATGCTCCAATCCCACTCTAACCCTTCAACCCAATTCTCATAACGCTTAAACATAAATTCCGGCAACCAACGAATCTTCTTCGCCTGTTCAATTAATTTTTTCTTCTTATCCAACAACCGGATAAACCATTGCTTCGTCGGCAAAAATTCAATTTCAGTTCCGCACTTATCATGACAATTAACAACATGAGAAATCTGCTTTTGTTCAACAACCAACCCCGCGCTTTTCAAATCTTCAAGAATTTTTTTCCGCGCGTCCTTAATTTTCAATCCTGCGTATTTCCCATCGGCAATTTCCCCTTTCTTATTCAGAACAATCCTAGACTCCAATTTATGTTTCGAAATTGCCTCAACATCAAACTTGTCCCCATAAGAACAAATCATCAAAACTCCTGTCCCCTTGTCAATCTCTGCCGACTCGTCAGCAATAATCGGAACTTCAAAATCAAACAACGGAACTTTCGCTTTTTTCCCAACCAAACTCTTGTATCTTTTATCTCTCGGATTCACAAAAACCGCAACACAAGCGCCGAGCAATTCTGGTCGCGTCGTCGCTATTAACAAATCTTTTTTACAACAAGAAAATTTCAAAGTTGAAAACAAACTCGTTTCTTCCTTGTCCTCAAACTCTGCCTGCGCAATCGACGTGTTGCATTCCGAACACCACGGCGTCGGAAAATCCTTCAAATAAATCTCTCCAGATTTCAAAAGTTCCAAAAAAGACTTCTGCGAAATTCTCTGCGAATGCTTGTCAATCGTCGAATAATAAATTCCATAATCGCAGGAAATTCCCAAATCAATAAAATCCTTAATACACTCCGGCGTCTCCTTTTTCAGCGTCTTCAAACAAAGTTCAATAAATTCCGAACGCCCCATCTCCCGACTCTTAACATTATTCACCTTCTCAATAAATCTCTCTGTCGGCAAGCCGTTGTCGTCAGTTCCAAACGGATAAAAAATATTAAATCCCTTCATTCTCTTAAACCGCACAATAAAATCCTGCTGTGAATAACTAAACGCGTGCCCGATGTGCATCCTCCCAGAAATATACGGCGGCGGCGTGTCAATCGAATAAATCCTCGCATTACTCTTCGCATCAAAATCATAAATCCCTTCGCTCTTCCAAAACTTTTTCCACTTCTCTTCAACCGCCCTAAAATCAAAATCCTTCTTCATATTCTTTCAAGAATAACAGGATTTTTAAAGTTTAGTTTAGGCAAAAGCAAATGGGAAGACGATGGACAGAACGAGATAGAGAAAGACTTACTCAAATGGCATTGGAACAAGAAGAATTACCGGTAATGATGAAAACCCTTGGAAGAACAATACCAAGTATCACAAACAATCTCTACCAACTAGCAAGAGACTCCCAAATCCCCTCTAACAAATTAGAAAAATACTCCAGATTTATAATTGCGCACAGAAGAACAAAACCCAAAGCAGTTCCAGAAATCGGCTACAGAATGGGAAGAATCTCTCACACCGATTCAAGGTTAGTAATAGAAATTCTTGAAGAGGGGCTACACCTTCCCAGCGTTGCAGAGGATTTTTCAGAACACTTCCAAAAATTCCTCGGAAAAAAGAAAAGATTGCGAGCAAGAACTTCCTTCTTCGCTGACCCAGGAAAAGTAACAATCCACTATCGTTCTACAGTAACTGACGATTATATTCAAAATTTTATAGAAGATTATAAAACTCTTTTAGAAAAAGAAAGAGATTCCCAACATCCTTAAGCAACTTCCTCCAAACAATTAACTTTAAAAATATCTTATCTCTTCCCCTATTATGGCAGGAAATCAAATAAATCTTCCCGGCGGATTCGGGGGACTGACGCGGTTTAACGAGGAGTATAAAAGTTACATCAACCTCAAACCGACGCACGTCATTGCTCTGATTGTTCTCATGCTTCTTTTCCGAATCGCAATGCCAATAATCTTCTAAAATGTTCGGCGGGCTTAATCCTAAAAAAATGCAGGCTGTAATGAAACAAATGGGAATCGGTCAGCAGGAAATCGACGCTGCGAAAGTCACAATCGAAAAAACCGACGGCTCGAAAATCATAATCGAAAATCCTTCTGTAACAAGAATTTCAATGCAAGGACAAAACTCTTTCCAAATTTCCGGCGAGGAAAAAGAAGAAACCACCGAACCAACAATCACAGAAGACGACATCAAAACAGTCATTGAAAAAACTTCTTGCACAGAGGAACAAGCCCGCAAAACCCTCGAATCAACAAACGGCGATTTAGCTGAGGCGATTATTGAATTGGGTGGTTAAACTAACAAAACCTCCTAACAATTCCAAAATCTATATTAATTCTCGAATATTCATTATACCAACAGAAATGCAAAAATTCCTCGAAAACCTCGCAGAAGCAGAACAGATAATTCAAACATCCGGGCATCTTCTTTACGTGACATTCCCGCTCGTCAAAGACAAACGCATGCTCCTGAAAATTCTCCTCGAAATAAAAAGAGCAATCGCCAACTGCATCAACGCAATTCTGCAATATGAATATCTCTTCAAACGAATAACTCTCTACAACAATCCCAAAACAAACTTAGAAACCTTCAAACGAAAATGCTCGCAAAGATATAATCTTTCAGAAACAGAAATAAAACTAATCGACGAGATTTTCGACCTCGCGCAAAAACAAAAACAAAGTCCAATGGCATTTGTCCGCGGAGACAAAGTCTTCATCCTCTCAGAAAACCTAGCAACACAGGAATTGACAACTGATAAAATCAAACAATTTCTCGCACTCGCAAACAAAATATCCACAAACCTTCGAAAAACAATCAGCGCCTCAATTTAAGAAAAGTATAAAAAGTCCCTTTTGCTTATAGAACTCGCCCGAAATCTTCTAAAGAGGGGCCTTACATGGAAGAAATAATTCAAGAAAAAATCAGCGCCGACCACTTGTTATATGTGAGTTTAAAATACACTAAAACTTGCGACGTCATCATGAACCTCATGTTGCGGTGGAGAAAAATGATTAACACAAGCATAGAGGCAATTCTGCGACACGCAAAGAAAAAGAAAAAAATCAAATCTGTTCCTGCGAGCCCCGTCGGACAAATCGAATCGATGAAAGGAATTTTCAAAAAAGACAAAAACATCCTCGACACAATCGCACTTTTCGAGATGCTCCGCAAGATAGAAGACCTCCGAACCGAACGCTCAGGCGAATTCCGAAAGAACGTGAACCTACGAATTTTTTACCAAGGCAAAGAAATAAACATCAACCTCGACCAACTGAAAATCTACGCCGAACAGTTAGAAAAGTTTATAAGTACAACAAAGCAATTTCTTTTATCATAAGAAGGCAACTTCTTGTAAGTTTAAAATGTCAAAAGTTATCGTGATAACGTCTGGAAAAGGGGGTGTCGGAAAAACAACTTCCGCGGTGAATTTAGGCGCAGCTATGAACTATTTCGGCAGCGACGTCCTGCTCGTCGACGGAAACCTTTCAACACCAAACGTAGGAATCCATCTCGGCTCGCCAGAAGTCCCGATAAGTCTAAACCACCTGATGCAAAAAAAAGCCGATGTTTTCGAAGCTGTTTACGAACACGAATCCGGTCTGAAAATAATTCCTTCCTCACTCTCAATAAAAGATTCCTCAAAAACCAAGCCTGAAAAATTCAAAGATTTCAAAAAAGAATTTGAAAAAGTTTCAGAATACATAATCATCGACAGCGCCGCAGGACTTGGAAACGAAGCCCTTTCTGTAATCGGAATCGCAGACGAATTAATTGTCGTAACAAACCCCGAAATGCCTGCAATCACCGACGCCCTCAAAGCAATAAAAATGGCAGAAGGACTCCACAGAAAAATCACCGGAGTAATTGTAACGCGCGTCAAGAAAAACGACATTGAAATGTCGCCCGAAACAGTAAAAGAAATGCTCGAAGTTCCAATCCTCGGCATGGTTCCCGAAGACCTAAATGTCCAGCGCTCCCTAAACATGAAAGACGCTGTTGTCCACACGCACCCAAAAAGCAAAGCCGCGCGCGCCTACAAAGAAATCGCCGCGAAAATCCTCAACATTAATTACAATTCTGAAAAAGACAGGGAATCAATTTTCCAAAGAATTCTAAACGCATTTAGAAAAGATTAATTCCAAAGATAATCCTCACCTCCGAAATTCCCCAACATAGAACTTCTCAATTCAGCAAGAGTAAGCAAATATGCAAGTGCAAAAATATAATCATTCACATCCACCCTCGGAGGAATAGGCGGAAACTCTCCGTCGCGGAAATTTCCACGAAGAGAAGATAAATTTCTATGAATATCGACTCTCAACGAACCCCCCCATTCTGAAGAAACCTCCTTCCTCGCACTTTTAGCAAAATACCGCAATCTCCGAGTTCCAAGACCATTAACCATTCCAACAATAAGCTCATCAAGAATTCCTACTTCCAATGGCTCCATTCCATCATCCGAAACATCCTCTTCAATAGACATAAAAAACACAACACTCCAAACTTTATATTTCTACCTAATCTTACTTCCAACCGCAATATCTTTCTCAGGAGAAATCAAAACAACCTCGGATTCATCTTCACTCACCGCCGCCAAAATCATCCCCGAACTTTCAATCCCCCGCATCATCCTCGGTTTCAAATTCTCAAACAAAATAACTTTCTTCCCTTTCAACTCGTCAGCAGAATAAAACTTTTTCAAACCCGCGCAAACAATTTTCTCCCCAGAACTTCCAGCATCCAGCGTCAGCTTCCACAACTTATCCGCCCCCGCAATTTCCTCAACCCCAATTATCTCCGCCACCCGCAATTCAATTTTTTCCCAATCTGAAAATTCAATTATTCCCTCGGCCATTTTACTTTCTCAAAAAGAACCTCCCCTTTTTTAATTTCCTTAGCAGAAAACTGCTTTTTAATTTTCTCAGCACTTCCCGGAATAAAAGGCACCAGCAAATTTGCAATTTCCAAAAGAGATTCCTTCAACTCGTAAAGAACTTTCTTATCCCCTGTCTCCCACGGTTTCTTACTCTGAACATATTCATTGCAATTATCAATAAACGCGAAAATCAATTCCAATGCTTTGTCAGTTTCAAAATTTTCCATTCGCTTTTCAATTTCTTTTTTCTTCAATTTTTTCAAAAACTTAACCTCGCATTTCTCCACGCCGTTTCTTTCAACCAAAGCTGAAACCCGCGAAACAAGATTTCCCAATTTGTCCGCCAGCTCGTCGTTGTTTCGCTTAATCAAAATTCCCTCGGAAAAATCCGAATCATTAAAAACCGAGCACCGCAAAAGCGCATACCTCACAACGTCCGCAGAATATTTTTCCAAAAGTTCCAACGGGTCAATAACATTCCCCAAACTCTTCGACATTTTTTTCCCGCCGATATTCAAATATCCGTGAACCAAAAGTTTCTTCGGCAATTCATAACCCGCGGACATCAACAGCGCCGGCCAAATCACAGAATGAAACCAATTAATTCCCTTGCCAATCACATGCACATCCGCCGGCCAATGCTCTTTCGCGCCTGAAATATAATTTATCAACGCATCAACCCAAACATAAACTTTGAAATCTTTATCTCCCGGAAAATCAATTCCCAAATCCGCGCCCTTCCGCGAAACGCACAAATCATTCAGCCCTTCTTCCAACCGCGCCAAAATCTCGTTCCGCTTTTCGACAGGCACAACATAACTTTTCAAAAAGTTAATCAACTTGCTCCGATACTTTCCAAGCTTAAAAAAATACGCATCCTCTTTCCGATACTCTGGTTTCGTGTTGTGCTCCGGACATTTACCGTCGACCAAATCCTTTTCAGTAATAAAACTCTCGCACCCCACGCAATAATGCCCTTCATAATTTCCCTTGTAAATGTCGCCGTTCGCAATAACTTTTTTCAAAACTTCCGAAACAACTTTCGCATGCTCGCCCGCACTCGTTCGAATAAATTTGCTATAACTAATATTCAGTTTCCTACACAAATCCTCAAAAAGTTTCGAATTGCCGTCGATAAATTTCTGGACAGGAATTCCTTTTTTCTCCGCCGCCTCCACATTCTTCTGTGCATTCTCGTCTACGCCAGTTAGAAAAAAAACATCCTCGCCCTTCTGCACATGCCACCTCGCCAGAGCATCAGCTAAAACTTTTTCAAACGCGTGCCCAACATGCGGCTGCGCATTCACATAATCAATCGCCGTCGTAATGTAAAACTTTTTCTTTACCATTGATACAAGAAAAAAAGAGAATATAAAAAACTAACTAATCCTATTCATAAATCCTCGCAACATACTCTTCAATCGTCCCGACTTTTCTCTCTCTTAAATCTTTATCCCTTCGTACCGGCTTCCCAAGTTTAGTCAGATTCAACATCTCTGGACTTGTCCTTGAATCAAAAGTTTGAAATAAATATCTCATTCTAGAACCTTTAACTTTTCCCTCGACAGTTCTTATCACTTCCACCGGACCCGTAATTGAAAGTTGTTCGCAGATTCGGTTCATAGTTCCCCCCCTATCCCTATCATCCACAACGACAACATGGTATCTCCCAGATTCAGGATTATCTAGAGATTCCCCCCAACCCCAACGAATATGTCTTGAATCTATCTTAATCGGTTTCCGCATAATAAAGCCCCTCATCTCTTCCTTATAAAAATTTATATTCTAATTCGCAATGTTTTTTAATGCCAATTTCGTCCAATAAAAATGAAAAAAGAGGGAGAACGTCTGAGTGAGTTAAAACACAGCGCGCGAAGAAAAAGTATCAAAGAAGGAATTTTCGCCGTCGCTAAAGGTTCTTTCGGCGATTATTTTATTTCGCCGTTCGCAATCGCAATCAACACAAGCAGTTCCCTCGTCGCACTTCTAAGTTCAATCTCCGGAATTCTCGGTCCACTAAGCCAGATGTTCGGCTCGCGCCTTCTTGAAAAATATTCTAGAAAAAAAATCGTCCTCCGCACTGTATTTTTCGAATCGCTCATGTGGATTCCATTCATCGCCATCGCGTTTCTTTTTTACAAGGGAATAATAACTTCCCTTCTTCCGATTTTTCTTCTCCTATCTTTCGCGTTGTATATAACTCTCGCAAACCTCGCCGGTCCTGCCTGGTTCTCGTGGATGGGCGACATTGTCGACGAAAAATTCCGTGGCAGATGGTTCGCAAAAAGAAATCTAATCCTCGGTTTCATCACAGTAATCCTCGCGCTCACAGCGTCGTTCTTCCTCGATTATTTCAAAAAACAAAACATGATTATGCTCGGATTCGGCATCTTTTTCACACTCGCACTTTTCAGCCGTTTGATAAGTTGGCGTATTTTCAAAAAACAATACGAACCAAAAATAAAATTAAAAAAAGGTTATTATTTTTCTTTCACAGATTTTGTTCTCAAATGTCCAAAAACAAACTTCGGAAAATTCGCAATCTTCCGGACGCTTTTCAGTTTCGCCGCCGGAATTTCCGCACCTCTTCTCGCGGTATATCTTCTACGCAACCTCGGATTTGAATACAAAACTTACATGCTAATAACTCTCGCAGGAACTGTCTTCTCACTCCTCGTTCTCGCACTCTGGGGAAAATTCGCAGACAAATACGGAAACTACCGAACAATCTTTTTAACGTCGCTGTTTCTTCCAATAATTCCAATTCTCTGGATTCTCTCCCCATCGCCGATTTACCTTCTGCTCGTCCCGTCGATAATCAGCGGAATCTCGTGGGCAGGATTCAACCTCGCAACAGGAAATTTCATCTACGATAATGTAAGTCAGGAAAAACGCGGACTCGTCGTCTCCTATTACAACATGCTCGTCGGCATCGCAACAGCCCTCGGCGCAGGCGTCGGCGCGCTCCTCATAAAATTCCTCCCAACAATAATTCTCGCCCCAATAGTTTTAATTTTCCTCCTCGGCGCAGTCCTAAGATTAATAGTAACAATCTGGTGGCTTCCAAAAATAAAAGAAGTAAAAAAGAAAGCACACTTCAAAGGCACAACTGCATTCAAAAACATAATTCTAAAACAAGCCCGCCCGACGCTCCTTGAAGAAGCCCACCAAATCATGTCCATCAAAGAATACCTCCGAGAATAACCCCAAAACTTATAAATTCAATTAATCCTTTTCTATTATGTTCGACAAAAAAAAATGCCCGCGATGCAACGAAAAAGTCAGTAAGAATTTTGAGTTCTGCCCGAGTTGCGGTGCGAGAATAAAAAACACCGACAGCGATTGGGGAATGCTCGGACGAAACGACTTTGCCAATGAGCCTGCGCCATTCGAAGAAATCTCAAATTCAATCCTCGGAGGACTCGGAGGAAAAGTTATTGACAAAATGCTCCACAGCGCGATGAAAATGATGGAAAAAGAATTTCAAAAAGACGCAAGAAAAATGCAGTCCGCTCCAAGAACAAATATGCGACTCATGATAAATGGAAAAGAAATTCCCCTTAATCAAAATCCCGGAAAACCCGTGCAGAAAAATAAAGAACTACCGTCGGTGAATTTCTCTTCAGAAAAACAAAAGAAATTTTCAAACCTTCCAAAAGAAGAACCAGAAATAAAAATTCAGAGAATTGGAAACCGCCTTACATATCAAATCAACATGCCCGGAGTAAAATCCCTCGACGATATTTCTATTTTGCGTCTTGAAAACAGCATTGAAATAAAAGCGCTCGCACCGAAAAAAGCATACAAGAGAATTCTCCAAATAAGCTTGCCGATAATCAACTATTCTCTCGAAGGGAAAAATCTCGTTCTGGAACTTGAAGCGAAATAAGAAACTTTTAAAAGATGTCTTTCTAATCAAAATAATAAGACCTTCTCTCTTGAGGAGAGTAAGGCGACAAGAGCCTGTAGCTCAGCTCGGTTAGAGCGCTGCTCTGATAAGGCAGAGGTCCACAGTTCAAATCTGTGCAGGCTCATTCTTTAGATTACTTTTTAGCAGACTTCCACATTAACTCAAAATATTTTCTAAAACTATCCGCCACTTCCTTGCTCTCAATCATAATAACCATTGGACTTTCTTTTACTAGAATGAAAATCAAAACCTTGCTTCCATAAATTTCAATACTCGTCGGCATCTCAAAATCCTGAGGTAAAAACCTAAACATTGTATGCACTAATTTTTTTCTGTTCTCATAAAGAGATTTATATTTTTCATTTAACAACTGCCGATGAACAATCCCTTTCTTTGCCCGCTCTTCCTGTTTTTTCGTAAAATAAATTTCCCATGATTCTGGTTGCTCTGTCAATCCCATCGAAAGCCACTCTTCTCCTTTTTTCAATGTTTGAAGGATATCCTCATTAGCCGTTTTCATTCCTTCCCAACCTGTAAAGATTTTCGCTTCACTTTTCCTTGTCCCCTTTTGTTTTAGTATCAAATCAGGAATTATTTTCTGAACTTCTATTTTTTCTTTTTTTATCTCCTCCCCCTTTTCATCTAAATAAGACAAAATCCTTTCAGGAGAAGAGGCCTCAAAATGTTTAACATTATTTTTAATAACCGACGCTACAAGCCCCTTATTCAAAAGCCGATCTAAAACTTCATAAGTCTTTGACCCCGAAATCCCCGAGGTTTTTATTATCCGCCCCACCGAAGACGACCCAATATCTAACAAAGCTAAGTAAATTTTAATTTCCCCTTCAGTCAATCCAATTTGTTTTAACGCTTGTTTTACCATAGAAGTTAAAAAGATTCTCCGTTTATATTTCTTTCTATTATAACGTATGCGGGGGGGAGGAATATTTATAAGGAGGGGGATAAGAGATATTTTATGATAGGAACGATGGCTCAACAAGATGAATGGGAAACTGTAGAAAGACCAGGATGGTTTGGGGAAGATAGGGCTAAGAGATTGGATGGGTATGATAAAAAATATGGTAAAGATAATTGGAGATTACGACATAGACTCGGACCATATATCTTAAATTTTACGAAAGCTGTAGGTTTATATGAATTAAGTTATGAGATGGATTTTATGAATCCGGATCGGAAATTTTTATGGAGGGATCTGATAAAAAATGCGAAAGAAGTTTGGACTGAACAAGAATCTGATACTGAATCTGGAACAGATTATCAAAAACAACTGGCTCCTGCAGTCCATTACGAAGATATCGCGATAAGAAGGATTTTTCGGAAATATGGGACAAAGTTTAAAGGAGATAGACTGATAAGAATTCGTGCAGACAGTGAAGACCTTGTCGGAATTGGTTTGAGTTCTGTTCACATTCCTTTTGTTTATCCAGATTATATTGAAACGCCGGTTAATAATGAATTCCCTTGGTGGGATAGACACAAGGATTCACTAGAATGCTTCTGGCATTTGAATAAGGTTTTGCAAGTTAGGAAAACCGAAGGAGAAGATTAAGAAAGTTTTTTATTGAGGTGATCGAGAAGAACCTCGTTAGAGTTCTAGGAAAAATAAAATGAAAAACAACGATAAGAACCAGTTAGAAGGTTGTAAGGATGAAGAACCAATACCTTTTATTGGACCAACATTAAAAGATCTTGAAGGGTGGTTAAATGATTGTATAACGTCAAGAGAAGAATCTTGGAGAATGGTATGCTCACTTTATGGCTTTTCCTTGGTTGATCTTGAAGAAGACTTGGAAAGACCCACCTCCGACACCCCTAATTATTTATTAAGAGAACGCCAGAACATTCAAGAAATCGCACAAAGTTATAGAAAGGAAATAGAACAAGCTGTTGAGAAAGGAATCTCCCGTTGCCCTTTTTTGGATAAAGATGCCCAAATGAAAGTTTACTGGAATGCCCCGATAATGAGGAAGGAGGAACTCTACATAGGAGATTAAAATGCCAAACCCTAAAAAAAATATTGGAATGTTCCCCACGAAAAAATACCATTTATGCACGCACTTGGTTTTATAACTTCTGATTTCAATATAAAACCGGCCGGAGAACCAGGATCATACACTTTTACAATAGAGGGTATTAATTTATTGTGCTATAATAAACCCCCAATTAAACCCCTCGCAAGATTTGTGTTAGGAAAAAACTAAAGCCCCTACCAACTTGTTTAACGATTACTTATGATCTGGAAAA
Organism: Candidatus Woesearchaeota archaeon; assembly: GCA_964418495.1. Taxonomy (GTDB): domain Archaea; phylum Nanobdellota; class Nanobdellia; order Pacearchaeales; family GW2011-AR1; genus CAYQLQ01. Next base: position 11,772 of record CAYQLQ010000009.1, read on the forward strand.
CCCCGAGCAGACAGCTGAAGCAATCAAACTCAGAAAACTTTTTGATGAAAACCAATTAACCTATAGTGAAGAACCCTCGAGGCACGAAGTAGCTAAAAAATTAAGTGCCTTATCCCCTGAAGGAAAAGGTTTAGCAAAACTCCTTCGTGATTTCTAACCCCCTTTCCAAGAAACCCCAATCTTTAAAAACCAATTTTTTCTAAATATCCTATGGGATTTTATTCATACATAAGAAACGCGTGGAAAAAACCAGACAAAGAAACTCTTCGAAAAAGAATGGTAGAATGGCGAAAGTCCGACGTGTTCGAAAAAGTTGAAACGCCGTTGCGACTCGACAGAGCCCACGCACTCGGCTACAAAGCGAAAAAAGGATTTGTTGTAATTAGAGTGAGAGTAAACCGAGGCGGGCACAAAAGACCGCGTCCGAACAAAGGGCGTCGTTCAAAAAGATTAACCCCACGACAAACTCTAAAAATGAGCTACAAATGGATCGCCGAATCGCGCGTCCAAAAAAAATATACAAATCTCGAAGTTCTAAACTCCTACGAAATCGGCAAAGACGGAAAACATTATTTCTTCGAAGTAATCTGCGTCGACCCAAGCAAACCTGAAATTAAAAACGACAAAAAAATAAACTGGATAACAAAGCCCTCAAACAAAAAGCGCGCGCTAAGAGGACTCACGAGCGCCGGCAAAAAATCGCGCGGATTAATGGATAAATCTCCAACTTCAAAAGTTCGTCCGTCTGTTCGCTCTGGAAAACGACGGGGAAAATAATTCTGAGGAATAGCTCCAAGGTTACAAACTTTCTAAGGGGCTTCTTGTTTTTAAAAAATTAGCGCTTGAAGAATGAACATAAATCATTGTAGTTTCAGGAGATTTATGCCCAAGCATTGCCTGAACCGTTGAGACATCTGAATCTTTTTCAATTAAATGTGTAGCAAAAGAATGTCTCAAAGTATGTGGATGAATTTCTTTCCAATTTTTTATTTTAGCTTTTCTTGCAGAATTTTTTATAATTTTTTCAATGGACCTTGAAGAATATTTTTTACCTCTATTACTGATAAATAAACAATCATCATCAGACAAACACTCTTTAGAAATCAAGTTTTTCAAAGCAGGAATTAAATTGTTAGAAAGAACAATCAATCTATCTTTTCCTCCCTTGCCATTTCTAACATAACCATAACCTCTTTCCAATTCTAAATCTTTTATTTTCAAATTAATTAACTCGCCAACTCTCAACCCTGCAGAATAAACCAGACAGATCATTAACTGATGCTTAAAATTAATCGTTGAATCAATTAATCTCTTAACTTCTTCTTGAGATAAAAATCTCTGAATTCTTTTTGGGGTTTTTGAATATTTTATATCAATCCACATTCTTCTCTCTAAAACAATTTCAAAAAGAAATCTCAAAGCCATGTGTGCAACATTCATCGTGCTTCCGGATTTATTTTCCTCGCTTAATTTTTCAAGAAAAAAACGAACATCTTTCTTAGAAATGTATTGTAAATCCTTTTTACAGAAATCAAAAAATCTATTAATCCAAAAAGAATAAGACTTTGCAGTTCGAGGACTTAATCTTCTGCGTTTACACTCCTTCAAAACTTTTGATTCCACATCAACAGGGACATAAACCATTCTAAAACTACAAAATATAGGTTTAAATATATAGTTTACAATTCAATAATGAAAACAAATTTTTTAGAATCTATTACAAAATTCACAAGAATTAAAGCCTAAAACCATCAAATTTGCATAAGTTCGTTTAAAGTCTGTTCAGGCTGACGCCTTTTCTTATCAGAAAAGGGAAATCACAGATGAGTCTAAAACCCCCGACCACCCGCCCCAGATAGGAGAAATCGCCTAATCCTTCGGATAATTAGCTGAAACAAGTTTCAGAAGAAAAACTTCTCTTAACCGACCAAAGGGAAACTCAAAAAATGCTTCGCACTTTTTCTAACAAAGGTTAAGAGGTTCGTTATCACTCACGCAAATTTTTCTATATTATTTTGGGGTTCCGTCGTCCTTCGGACAACTTGTCGGCTCACGCCGAGAATTAATTACCACAAACAAAACTATTCCTACATTCTCCAGAGTAAAATCTGCCTTCTTGATTCTCACATAATCCTCTTGGGTATTTGTTATGTTCAAATCCGTGTTCATCAACACAGCATCCAACTTCACATTTTCCAACTAAATAACTTTCTCCAATCTTTATACAATAATCTTGAGAATTATATGAAATTGCTAAGACTAGAGAAATACCCAACACTAAAAAGATAATAAGGGCTATAATTAAGTTTAGTCGTTTAATTTTCATCTGTTTCATTACCTCCAGCGGTTTCATTTATTTGAATAGGCAGTTTTTTCTTAAAAGAGCCGATATCTGAAAAATAATCATCCATTTTTATTTGCCATTCATATCTTTCTTCATTTAATTCTGTCCAAATAGATTTATTTGTTAAATCAATTTTAAATTTATCATTAGAAAACCTTTCTTCTATTAAATCTTTGTTTTCTAATTTTAATGATTTAGTTGTTCCAGATTTTTCAGTAATTAACAAGTTGTAAGAGGCATTTTTTCCAAACTTGGATTGAAAGTAAAAAATAGGGCTTTCAATTTCTTCATCTTCCAAAGGAGAGATTAAAGAAATCTCTAATTGTGCCTTTTTGTATTCTTCAGATTTTGCCAAATAATTTAAAACATTTACAAAATATTTTTCAGCTAAACCTTTAGAATATAAATCATCGCTATGTCCTAATTTTCCATAGATATTATCTTTAAGTAGAAATTCATCAAATATAACAAATCCCTTGCCTAATTGCCTAATCCATAAAATTGCTTCTTTTTGACTCCCAACTATTATCTCATCATTACCAGTTACTTCCAAAGGATAACTTCTCCAAGTTCCAATAATTTCATTACTTATATCGTTTGGACAAGTTAAAAGATAGTGGTCTTTTTGCTGAATATCTGAATAAGCTACAATATCTCTTTCTTCTATTATGTTATTTAACAAACTTCCAACTAAGTCTAATAAACTAACAGACTTCCAAAAACCTCCTTTATATCCCAAATAACCAATATAACTTACTACAAAATTATCTGTTTCATATTTCTTTACATTATTAATCCATAAAACTCCGCCAGAATTAACCCAATTTTTTAATTTATTTTTTCTACTCACATCATTAAATTCGTTACATCCAGCGACTAACTCTCCAGAATCTGCTGGATGCCCTCCTTCTGAAACTCCTTCTGTTTGTTCTCCACTAAGTTTGTCTATAAGAGTATATTTAACAACTTGGAATTGCAAATTTCCTGTAATCATTACAACATCATAATTATCAATTTTAGAAATAAAATCGGAAATTCCTTCACAATCATAATAATCAACTCCCTCCGATAATTCCAAGTTATTTAACACCTGTATTGCCTTCTTCCCAAAAGTTTCTAACTCCCCATCATCTTGATATAAAACTGCCAATTTCTTCCCATTTTCTTTAAACGCTTCTTTTATTGGTCTTTTTATCGCAAAGTTTAATTCGTAAGGTTCTTCTCTTGATTGGTTTGAAAATACTGCAAAAGTCTGTCCCTTGATAAATAAGTTTTCTCCTTGATTAAAGAAGCTAAAATTGATATCTTCACCATAACAATTATTTGAAGGGTTGCACTTATCAAATTCTGGGATACTTGCGTAATTCACTATGCCTGTTGCTAATTCATAAAGTTTTAAGAGATTTATTCTATAATCTACTTCAAAATCAGAAATTAAAGAAGTCGAACTTCCCTTTGAAACAGCAATAGGATAATCAACTTCTATTGTTGTTCTCCATTCGTTTATTCTAACCTTGGATTTTATTCTATCTTCGCTAATTCTTATAGAGTGGTTTCCAAAAACTTCTAGTGGTTCATTAGTTGTATTTTTTAGAATTTCATTAATGCATTTGCTTGTTTCGTTTTCAATAGTATTAAGAAATGGTTGTGTGCTAACCCCTTCATAATACCAATAAGAAGTTTCATTCACATAAACTTGATTAGGGATATTATAGTATCCTCCATTTAGTCCTATTTGTTGAAGGCACTTAAATGCTTCATCTTCAATAAGACTATGGATGTAAGAATAAACTTGATTTGTGTCTGGTTCTGGAGGTTTTTCAATATTCTTTGGAATTAGAAATAAGAGCATAATGATTCCTACAATAAAAATTGCCAGTATAATAAATATTGTAACCTGCCCTCTTTTTTCCATAATGAATCAAATAAAACATAACTTATTAATTTAACTAAAACAAAAAATCTTCTTTTAGAAAAAGAAGCAAAAGGGCGGAACCCCAAACTTCTTTTTTAGAAAAAAAGAAGGCAAAAAAGGCGATTTCTCAAATACAATGGGTTTTAGACAAAACCTTCCCACCATCCACTCATCTGTGACTCACGAGGAGCCTGTGGGCTCAGCTCGTGTTTTTGCTTCGCAAAAATCCCTGAACAGGGATTAGTTTCAATTTTTGAGAATGCCTATAAGTTAGAGTAAA
>CAYQLQ010000010.1:0-3474 GCA_964418495.1 Candidatus Woesearchaeota archaeon
TCTTCCACAGTTTTTTCAGTCTTTTTTTCAAGTTGTTTGATAACTTCGCAAAGAGAGATAAGTGTTTCTCTTGTTTCAGCAAGACCCTTTCGTAGATTCATAAATTCACTTCTTAGAGAATCAATGTCTTCTTTTACTCTAGCGAATGCCTCTTTTACACTATCCATTAAAAGGGGAGAAAGAAGAAGTATAAAAACTTTAATATTGTTGAATATATACTAAAATCCTGCTTGTTTTTTCTTGTACGCACTGTACGCTGCGTCGCTGAGGGTCCACCGGGATCTTCGCGCATATTCAATACCTTTAGGGTTCTTACGTATCTCTGACACAAGAAGTTTCTTTTTTAATTCCTGAAGAATCTTTTTTGTGAATTCCTCGTCCCTTGCTATTTCTTTAGCAACATACGAAGTAAAAAGGGTTTGTGGATTTGATGTGTAGAGTGCAGCAAGAATTTGTTCGGAGATTTTATCTCTTTTTTCTTTTGATAATTTCATAAGAAAGTTATTCGGTATGTGTTTATATAATTAACTATAACAAAGATTAAAAACCAGATTGCGGTGAAGAGTATATGTGTGATAAATTAGAATTAAGAACAGACAGACTTTACTGGACCCGAGCGAGGTGGTTATGCACCCTTGAAGATGGTCGTGACGGGTTGGTTGTAAAGGATTTTAAAGATGGCACCCCCCGCCCAGAAATTTCTCCGGGGGAGGTTGTAGAATTTGACCCGAGAGAGGATATGGAGGAAGTTGTTATGGACCTAAGACCCCGTGTTAAGGCTTATTTATCTAAACCTTATAGGCTTGCGGCTGTGACACAAGGTGATGCCCTACTACGAGACTCAGAAGAAATATGTTAGACTCTTTCGCGGGAAGAGATTAATTTAAAATTTTGTTGAAGAAATTTACTCTTCTTTTTTTTCAGAAACTCTTGGCATTGGAAAATGATACGGGAGCGCGAGTTCGTCTTCGAGCATGAGTGCTTTTACACTGGATTTTCTCAGAATAATATTGAACAAAGCGATGCGAAATTCGTCGGGAATTTTTTTGTCTTTCCATTGTTTCAGAACGTCTCTTGCGAGTTTAGAATCCAGTGAAAGGAGAATATTTCCCTCGAATGCGAGCTCTGCGATTTCCGGTTCGTAGACTATATTAAAAGAAAATTCAACGCCGACGAGTTCTTCTTTCATTTTGAACATTCCTTGTTTCACCGACGAGATATTTTTTATATCAAGGTTTGTTTTAAGGTTAAGATTTTCGAAAGAATCTTTCTTTTTCTCTGCGCTGATTTTCCTAAAGTTGAATCCCATTAATTTCATTTTATTATGATTAAAAAAGCGTTTTTAAATATTTATGTTCTCTAATTAGATAAGATCTTCTTCAGAGACAATCACAAAGTCGCCGATTGCAATAATTGAACTGTATGGGATTAGAAGGTCGTTGTTTTGTGTTCGCTCGAGGTTTAGATTTTTTGTGTAAGGTGTTGCGTCTTTCACGACGATATTTATTAATTCTCCAGATTTTGTTTCGAAAGTTATGTCTTTTACAAAACCAAGTCTTTTGCCTTCTTTAGTAACAATCATCTTTGTAAGAATTACACTGAAAGGATTTTTTTCACTTTGCATGCGAAAGGGAAACAGGAATAACTTATAAACTTTTCTGTGGTAGAGAAGGGGTTTTTATTCTTGGGGTTGTGGAAAATGTTTTAGGGTGAACTCTTAGTTTAGAATCCCTAACCGCGTCAAGAGATCTTTTGTCTGGGCGTCCCCACTCGCTATCTTCTCTTCGACCCTCTCGCACGCAGCACCCACACTTGTGTGGTTTTTTAAGTACAGGCTCTCCGCTACTTCTTTTTGTGTCATCCCTCCCTTTAGGCGGAGAACATATGCGCAGACCCCCCGCACGCCAGAAAATTTCCTACTCCTAGAATAAATCTGCTCAGGAGTTACTCCTGTTGCAGCACAGACTTGATCTATAATCCCCTGCGCGTCTGTTCTTTGTGGTTCATACCCTCTTGTAGAACGAAGTGCTTCTACTACTAAATTAGGGGTTATTCGGGTCTCCCCTTCGATCGCCGCGTAAGAAAAAACGCTTGCCGCTAGCCCAAAAAGAACTCTAGGATCCTTTTTAGACGCCCTTCCATTTTGCTGATTAACCAAATCTACTAAGGATGCCGCTACGTTTCCTTCTAGAGAAACCCCCAACCCTTCCCCACTTTTCCTCATAGAAAGGTCAAGAATCCTGACTAAAGTATCTGTGTCCGGCGGGCCGATAATTACTTGGTTCGAACCAGAGAGTCTAGAATATAAATTATCTAATACTTTGGGGAAGTGGCTATCGTCGAGTGAGAAATTAGAAGAAATAATCACTGGTCTTCCGTTGTCTTGAAAATAGTCTAACATTTTTGCTAATTCTTTCTGCGTTGCTTGCGCCAGCGGACTAATTTTATCTATTTCATCAATAAAAAGTGCATAAGCAGAAGTTATTTCTCTCTCAAGGGGGCCTACCTTTCCGGTCTTGCAAGCAGATCCGAAAACCATCCCGAATCTTGCTCCAGACAGAAGACAATATTGTTTTCCGCTCCTTTCTGTTTCCTGCGCTAGAGCATGCAGGAGATGTGTTTTTCCTACGGAGGGTGAGCCAAAAATAAAGACTTGTTTGGATAACCAAGAATCACCCCCTAATATCTGGGTTGCTGTTCTATACGCATTATGGTTCTGCGGGCTGACTACAAAGTTGTCTATGGTTTTTTCTTTAGAGGGCATGTCCCCATACACTCTTTGAATTTTAAGTTTTAGGGTTGAGAGTTTTTGGGGGGTAATTTGTCGTGGAGCTTTTGTTACTAAATCGGTGTCTTTTGGAAATTTTGAGGAATCTAAGAAAAAATCAAAATTAGTGTTCGGGAAGCCCGCAGAAGTTGCTGCACTTTCTAAAGTTTTGATTGCTTTTTTTACTCTTGGGCTAGTGAAAGAGTTTTGGGTGGCTACGTGAAAAATTCCCCGAGGGGGTCATATTCCAAAACACCAAGGGAAGGAACATATATTGTTCTAAAAGAGGGGGCTATTTGCCCTAAAGCCTCAAAAAATTTTTCTTCTGCGGTTTCTGGCGGAAAAAGTGTTTGTGTTCTTCCTTCCCTTTGTCCTTTGTTTTCTGGTGCCATTTTTGTGTTTTTCGGAATTTTAAGAGATATATAAAGATTATGAGGATTTGGGAGATGTATTGGGAAAAATTCTAAAATATGTCTGTCCCCTTGATTTCGTATGGAGAAAGTTTATAAAGAGTTTTGAAATTTTTTGAGTTTATTATTTATTTATAAAATTATATATTATATATTATATATATTATAGTATATAGTTAGTAGTAGTAGGATAGTAGTAGGATAGTGGTAAGGGTTGTTATAGTAATTAATTTAATAAAAAGAATTAATAAAGTAAGAAGAAAAAGTAAGAAGAAAAAGTAAGAAGAAAAAGTAAGA
>CAYQLQ010000010.1:3574-16235 GCA_964418495.1 Candidatus Woesearchaeota archaeon
AATTAATAAAGTAAGAAGAAAAAGTAAGAAGAAAAAGTAAGAAGAAAAAGTAAGATACTTGTTAATAGAAAAAATAAAAAAAGAGAAAGAATCTAATAAGAAAAGATTGTGGTTTTTTGTTCTAATTGAAATTGGGGGTAGTGCCACAGAAAAATTAAGTAAAATCTCCACATGAAATAAGGGTGTTCTCTTTTTTTAGTAGTCATAATCTTTTATATACTTTTTTTCATTTTCCCCTTCGTTATTAAATTTCCCCTCACTTTTTCCACACGAAATGAACGTGGGGGAGGAATATGTATTTTGAAGAATACAAAGACTTAAATAAAAAGATTTTCTGAAGATGAAATGAGAAGGGGTTTAAGAAAAAAGGAGGGGAAAAATGGCTGCTGAACTTGATGAAATCTTTGATGGTTTTGATGAGAATAGTATTTTTAAGGACAAATTTATTTTACAGACAAATTATAAGCCGGAGGAGATTCCGCATCGGGATAAGCAGATACGGCAAATAGCGTCGATTCTTGCACCGGTGTTGCGGGGTGAGAGGACGAGTAATCTTTTTGTTTATGGAAAAACTGGAACAGGAAAGACTCTTTCAATTCAGTATGTTAGGGATCAGTTGATGAAGAGGGTTAAGAAGGACGCGGGGTTTAAGTTGAGAATAGAATATCTTAATTGCAAATTGAAGAAGGTTTCAGATACGGAATATAGGATTCTTGCGGAGCTGATAAAGAAACTTGGGGGGGAAGTGCCTGCGACAGGTTTGCCGACAGAATCTGTTTATTCAAAGTTTATTGAATTGATTGACAAAGAGAAACAGTTGTTGGTTCTTATTTTCGATGAGATTGATCAGACTGTGAAAAAGATTCCAGATGATTTTCTTTATAATCTTACGAGGTTGAATTCAGAGCTTTCGAAAACGCAGATTTGTTTAATTGGAATAAGTAATAATTTGACTTTTCTCGATGATTTGGATCCGCGAGCAAGGAGTTCGCTTTCTGAAGAAGAAGTTGTGTTTCCACCGTATAATGCGTTGGAGTTGAAAGATATTCTTTATAAGAGGGCGAAGCAGGGATTTAAGGAAGGTGTTGTTGATGAGGGGGTTATCGCGAAGTGCGCGGCGTACGCAGCGAGGGAGCATGGGGATGCGAGACGGGCGTTGGATTTATTGAGGATTGCAGGGGAATTGGCAGAAAGGGACCGTTCGAAGAAAATTCTTTTGAGGCACCTTGATGAAGCGAACAGCAAAATTGAGCGAGATAAAATTCTTGACGTGATTCAGTCGGAGCCGAAACAGTTTCAGATTGTTCTTCATTCTATTATTTCTCTTTTTGAATTGAAGAAAGGAGACGAGCCGCTTTTTACGGGGGATGTTTATAATTTTTATTCAGATGTTTGTCTGCAAAATAAAATGGAGGTTTTGACGCAGCGACGGGTGAGTGATATTGTTCAGGAGTTTGATATGCTCGGGATTATCAATGTCAGGGTTATTTCTAAAGGGCGCGGAGGAAGAATGCGCGAGATTCGTTTGGCGATAAGTAAGAATATTGTAGAGAAAGCGAAAGAAATTATTAAGGAATCTTTGAATTATATTTAATGAACAGCGACGAGATTTTACAGTTTTGCATGCGGAAGGGACTTCTTCTTGACCGGGAGGTTCTGAATATTCTTAGCGAGGCGACAGATGTTGAATCGGCGAAAATTCTTTTGGAAAGAATAAAAACTTTGATGTCTAAAAGGGTTATTACTAAAAATGTTTTTACAGAGAATAAAACAAAGGTTGAGGAAATTTTAATTGGGTTGCCGGGGAGAAATCAGCAGAATTTTGAGAGGTTGAGAATAAAACTTGGGTTGACTATTGAATTGGAAAAAGAAATTTCTGGGGAAAAAGTTTCAGAGGATTCTAAAGGAGTGTTTGAAATAATTCCCTCTGAAGAAAAAGAAACTTCTTCTTTGGAGCTGGGGAAACTTCTTCCAGAAGGAATGAGGGTTCTTTCGATGCCTCCGTCGGTGAGTAAGAAACTTGAGGTTCCTGATTTTGTAAAATATTTTCGCGGCAGATTTTCTGAAATGAAAAATATTATTCAGGAACATTCGGAATTGGATGGTTTGACGTCGATAAATAAAATCGCAGGAGACCGGCAGAATTTTTCGATTATTGGGGTTGTTTCAGAAAAGAGAATGACAAAAAACAAGAATATGATTCTTAATGTTGAGGATTCTACAGGGAGTATGAAGGTTTTGGTGAATGCGAACAAGCCGGAACTTTTGGAGCAGGCAGAAGAGATTGCGCTCGACGCTGTTATTGGTTTTAAAGGAGTTGGAAATAAGGAAATTCTTTTTGCGAATGAAGTTGTTTTTCCTGATGCGCGGTTGGCAGAAAGAAAACGCGCGCCGTTTGAGGAGTATGCACTTTTTATTGGGGATTTGCATTTTGGAAGCAAGCGTTTTTTGAAAAAAGAATTTTTAAGATTTATTGATTATCTTAATGGGAAAGTTCCGAACACGCCGGAAGTCGACAAAATAAAATATCTTTTTATTGTGGGGGATATTGTTACTGGGGTTGGAAATTATCCAGACCAAGAAAAGGATTTGGAGATTATGGATTTGGAGGAACAGTATTCTGCGCTCGCGGAGATTTTGGGGAAGATTCGTAGAGAGATAAATATTATTATTTGCCCTGGAAATCACGACGGTGTTCGCCTGATGGAGCCTCAGCCGTTGATTGATGAAAAGTATGCGTGGCCGTTGTATAATTTGAAAAATGTTTTTCTCGTCGGCAATCCGGCGAATGTTAAAATTGCGGAGAAGGCGGGATTTTCTGGTTTTGAAGTTTTACTTTATCACGGGTTTTCGCTTGTTCATTATGCAAATAATGTTTTGAGATTGATGTTGATGCGTGCGATGAATTCTCCTGAAGAAATTATGAAATATCTTTTGAAGCATCGCCATCTCGCGCCGACGCACGCGTCTGTTCAGTATTTTCCGTCGGAAAAAGATGGGCTTTTAATTCGGACTGTTCCGGATATTTTCGTCGCAGCGCACACCCACAAAAGCGCGGTTTCTTATTATAATAATATTCTTCTTATTTCAACTTCGTGCTGGGAGAGTATGACGCCGTATCAAGAAAAGTTTGGAAACACGCCAGACCATTGTAAGGTTCCGATTTTAAATTTAAAGACGGGGGCAGTTCGAATACTGGATTTTGAATGAACTCTGAAAAATATTTTGCAGATTTGGAAAGAGATGTGAAGAAAGTTTATTTAATTGCAGAGCAGGCGAAATCGAAAGGGCTCGATCCTGTTGCGAAAGTTGAGATTCCGCTCGCGAGAAGTTTGGCGGAGAAATGCGTGGGTTTGATTTCTGCGGTTTATCCTCAGATTAATGACCCGAAAATCGTTCAGAGAATTTTGGACTTGGAGAAAGAATACGGGCAGTTGGATGTTGCGGTTAGTTTTAAAATCGCGGAGGAAATTGCGAAACAGAAATTTTGTAAGTTTGAGTCGCTGTTGCAGGCGATTGACGCGGGAATTCGTTTGGGGTTTGCGTATAATACTTTGGGGGTTGTGTCGCCTCCTGTCGAGGGATTTACAGAATTGAAACTTGGAAAGACGCGCGACGGGAAGGATTATTTTATTGCGTATTTTTCTGGGCCGATTCGGGCGGCGGGAACAACAGCGTCGTGTATGGTTCTGATGTTGATTGATTATTTGCGGGAACTTTTTGGATACGCGAGGTATGACCCGACAGAAGATGAAATTAAAAGATATGTGACAGAGAATACAGATTATCATGAGAGGATTACGAATCTTCAGTATTTTCCGACGGAGGAAGAGATTCTTTTTCTTGCGAAGAATTTGCCGATACAGATTGCAGGGGAGAAGACAGAGAAAATGGAAGTTTCAAATTACAAGAATCTTGATAGGGTTGATACGAATTATATTCGTGGGGGAATGTGTTTGATTTTTTCAGAGGGGCTTGCGCAGAAGGCAGCGAAAGGTTACCGGCTTTTGAAGGGGGTTAAGGAAAAAGGTTTTGTTTCTACAGGGTGGGATTTTCTGCCGGAGTATATTGAACTTCATGAGAAAAGGAATTTGGGAAAAACAGATTCGTCGCCGACATATATTAAAGATTTGGTTGCGGGGCGTCCGGTGTTTGGGCATCCGGCGCGTTCAGGGGCTTTTCGTTTTAGATATGGGAGAGGAAGGAATACTGGATTCAGTGCTGCGGGGTTGCATTCAGCGACGATGGGAATCACAGACGATTTTATTGCGAACGGGACGCAACTGAAAATAGAGAAACCCACGAAAGGTTGCGCGATTGCAGTTTGCGATTCTATCGACGGGCCGATAGTGAAACTTTTTAACGGAAGTGTGAAGAGGGTGCAGACACTTGAAGAGGCGAGGAAAATTTATTCGGATGTTGAAGAAATTATTTATATGGGGGATATTCTTTTTCCTCTCAGCGACGTCACAAACCGAAATTATGTTTTGTTAAAGCCAGGTTATGTTGAAGAATGGTGGAATGCAGAACTGAAAGCAAAAGGTTGCGAAGAGAAAATTGATTTTTGGAATTTGGATTTTGAAAAGGCTCTTGAACTTAGTACTAATTTGAGAATTCCTCTTTATCCGAAGTTTATTTTTTACTGGACGCAGATTTCTTTGGAGCAGTTGAAGGATTTGGTTCTATGGTTGAAAGCCTCGCGCGTCAGCGACGGGAAAATTGTTTTACCCTACAATAAAACTGAAGCAGAAAAGTTTGGAACTGCGAAAAGGGCGCTGGAGTTGTTGGGAGTTGAGCATAGTGTAACTGTTGAAAATGTTGTGGTTGATAAAGATAGCAAGGCGCTTTTTGTAAATTTGGGAATTGATTTAAAACTTTTAGAAGGAGGCGAATGTTTTTTGAGGGATTTTGTCGATGAGAAAAATTTTGAGGGAGGGGAGGTTTTGGAAATTGTAAATCGCGTTTCCTCCTTTGAAATAAAAGATAAGGCAGGGGATTTTGTAGGAACGCGAATGGGGCGCCCGGAAAAAGCGAAACTGCGGAAGCTTCAGGGAAGTCCGAATGTTTTATTTCCTGTTGGGAATGAAGGGGGGAGATTAAGAAGTGTGCAGGCAGCGACGGAGATTGGAAGTGTTAGGGGGGATTTTCCGGTTTACAAATGTGAATGTGGAAACGAAACAATTTATCCTGTTTGTGATTTGTGCGGAAAAAAAACCGAGAAAAGATTTTATTGTTATGAGTGTCAGAGTCTTTCTTCGAAGAAATGCGAGATTCATGAAAGAGGCGAAACGCATTATTTTAGGAATATTAATATTGCAGGATATTTTGAAAAAGCGATTCGGTTGTTGGGTTTGAGGAGGGAGGAGATTCCGCAGTTGATTAAAGGTGTGCGCGGGATGTCGTCGGATAGTAAGATTCCAGAAAATTTGGCGAAAGGAATTTTGAGAGCGAAGCATAATTTGCAAGTAAATAAGGACGGGACTATTCGGTTTGATGCGACTGAACTTCCGCTTGTTGCGTTTCGCCCGAGAGAAATTGAAACGAGTATTGAAAAGTTGAAAGAGTTTGGTTATGAGTTTGATATCGACGGAAAAGAACTTGTTGATGAGAATCAGATTTTGGAATTGATGCCTCATGACATTCTTCTTCCGAGCTGTCCTGTCACGCCGGACGAAAAAGCAGACGATGTTTTTTTCAGAGTTGGGAATTTTATCGACGAGCTTTTGGAAAAGTTTTATGGAATGAAAAGTTTGCATAATTTCAAAAAAAAGGAGGATGTGATTGGGCAGTTGGGAGTTTGTATGGCGCCGCATAATTGCGCGGGTGTGATTTGTAGATTTATTGGGCTTTCTAAGACGTTGGGTTTGGTTGCTTCGCCGTATTTGCATGCGGCTGTTCGAAGAGATTGCGACGGCGACGAGGCTGCGATTATGCTTTTGTCTGATGTTCTTATTAATTTTTCGCGGAAGTTTTTACCAGGGCATCGGGGCGGAACGCAGGATGCGCCGTTGGTTTTGAACGGAAGAATTGCACCTGGAGAAGTTGATGACCAGATTCTTGATTTGGAGTGTCTTAGAGAATATCCTCTTGAACTTTACCAACTTGCGGAGCAGAGAAAACATTCGTCAGAAGTTAAAGTTCCGACGGTGAAATCTTTTTTGAAAGAAGGGAAGAATGCTTTTGTGGGTGTTGGTTTTACGCACGACACGCCGGATATTAATGGGGGTGTTCTTTGTTCGTCTTATAAAATCCTCCCGACAATGCAGGAAAAAGTTAAGCATCAGATGGAACTTGTCGAGAAAATTCGGGCGGTTGACACGTCGGACACAGCGAGGCTGATTTTGGAACGGCATTTTATTCGGGACATGAAAGGTAATCTTAGGAAATTTTCAATGCAGGGTTTTCGGTGTGTTGCTTGTAATGAAATTTATCGGCGTCCGCCGTTGACTGGAATTTGCACGAAGTGCGGGGGAAAACTTATTTTTACAATTCACGAAGGCGGAATTAAAAAGTATCTTGAGCCGGCGTTGGAGCTTGCGAAAAAATATAATCTGTCGCCGTATATTAAGCAATCACTGGAACTTGTTAAAGGTTATATTGATAGTATTTTTGGGAAAGAATTGGAAAAACAAGAAACTCTTGAGGGTTTCTTTCATTCATCCTCGAAATAGTTGAAGTTTTCAAGAATGAAAGCAAAAGGCGTTAGGGGATTATTTTTAATTGGAAAAATTGAAGATAGATTAGAATTCTGAGGGGGTGTTAAAGACTCCCTTGAGGGTTTAGAAAGAATTATAAATCTCTTCTAATTAATCAAAAGATGTTATGGATGCTGTTTTTAGCTTTAACAGTTATATTCTGGGGAAGTTATAATCTTTTTTATAAGGCAATCACCGGTTTGAATATGAATACCTTTTTATCGATTCTTATAGTAGGCATCGTGTCTGGTTTAGTTGCAGTTCCTTTTTTGATAAGTAAACACCTTCATGGGGGAATTAGTCTATCCCCAAAAGGCTTAATTCTGTCAGGGATTATGGGATTATGCATGGGAATCGGAACAATATTTTTCTTTTACACTTTTAAATCTGGTGCTTCTGCATCGGTAGCAATTCCGATCTATGCTATAGGGGCTTTAATGATTGGAGCAATTGGGGGGATATTAATTTTTAAAGAAACTTTAAATTTTAAGGTATCTGTGGGGATTGTGTTGGGGATAATTAGTATAATTTTCTTAACAATCAAATAGCTTAAACAATCATCTGGGGTTTAGATTGTTTGGGCACTTTTGAAATATTTAATCTCTTTTTTACTCCTGAAAAAATAGAGCGGATAGGGGATTATTTTCAAGGAAGCAAACTTAATAAATAGGAAAACTTTCTTAGAGTATGAAAGTTTTGATTGTTGGTACGTGGGAAAAGAGCAAGGCGCTTGTTTCTAAAATAGAAGCAGAGAAGATTGGGAGATTGCTCGCGGAAAAAGGATTTACTTTGGTATCTGGAGGGGGCGAGGGCATTTCTGAAATTGTTGTTGGTTCTTATAAGGCGCATAATGGGAAAGAGTATATTTGTTATATTCCTTCAAAAGAGCAGATGGAATTTGTGGGGGAAAAGCTTGGGCCTGAACCAGATAAATTAATAGAAACGAATTTGGATTATCCAGAGAGGAATATTATTATGGTTCGAGAGTGCGACGCTGTGATAGCCTTGAACGGCGGTCTTGGGACGTTGACAGAGATTATTCATGCGGTTAAGGATTACAATAAAAAAGTTTCAGTCATTGACTTTGGAGAACTCGCCTCGTGGGTAAGGGCTCTTCCAGAATTATCCAAGGCGGTTTTTCTCACTTCAGATATAAACAAAGCAGTAGAATTTTTAGAAGATAATTAGATACTCGGATATATATTTTAGAATATATACTTTGCAGAAGGGGGTTTATTTTTAAATTGTGCTTTTGATTTTTGATTATGGCAAGAGGAAAAAATCTACGGGTTAAAACTGTCCAGCGTCTTGAAAGGTTAAGTATGGAAGGGCTTGCAGAAAAAATTGCCCAGAGAATTTTTCATGATTCTTCTGGCAGTCTTGTGAGGGTTCGTGTGCTCGGAGAACGAAGCGTGGTATATGAAGGATATAAAGAACAAAAGAACCCCCATTTTAAGGACATTCCTTTTGAGACGAATGCATATGCTGTAAAAGAAGTTATCTCAGGGGAGAATTCACGAGTGGTCGTTTATCTTTATCTTCAAAAATTAAAGTAAATACAACAAAATCGTAGGAATTAGCAAACAGCCCATCATGTTTGTCCGGCGGACTTTTAGGGAAATGCAGTAAATTCCTGTGAGTGTGGATGCGGCGAGGACGAGAATTCCTGTGAAGTTAGAGACGAGAAACACGACGACAAGGAGAACCAACAGCGTTGCTGAGGATAAAAATGTGTAGTTTACTTTTTCTATTTTTTGGGAGAAGAATTTCGCGAGGAAATCTGTGAGGAAGAATGCGATTATTCCTGTGACAAGTGAAACTGCGAGGATTAGTAAAATAATTTTTGGGGAAACTGTTCCGAGAATTTGCTGGATTGCGACTGCGGCGCCGGTTCGGGTTTTGGAAATTGCGTAGAGTGAGAGAAATGAAAATCCCATGACGAGGGTGTTGGTTGCACCGATGAGAACGAGAAAATTTTCCCTGTTGTTTTGCGAGATTGTGTTTCCGATTATTGCGGCTTGCCCGCTTCCAAGTCCGGGGAGAAAACTGCAAAGTGGCGAGGCGATGACTGCGCCGATAAGCGGGCGGAAGAGTTTTACTTTTGGTTTTACAAGTTCTTGTTTTGGAATCTGTATCTTATTTTTTATACTCATGATTAACATTGAGCTACCGAAGAGTCCTGTGAGAAGCGGAAGAAGTGGTTGGTTCAGCGACGGAAAATTGAGAACGCTCCAGCCGAGAAGTCCTGTAAGTCCGAAGACAAGAATAGAAGTTATTTTCCTGCTTTCCAGCGTGATGAGGAAAATTGAAATTGCAATTAGAAAATAAGGAAGCATTTCTTGGAAGATGTTGTAAACTTTTGACATTAGGATTATCGATGGAAACGCGAGGATTGTGAGAATGAAAATCGCAGCGAGGCTCCCGTAAGCAGTTAGCATAATCGCGGAATAACCTTTTCCTTTTTTTAGAAGTTGGTGTCCTGGGAGAATTGAAAGTTCTGTGTCTGTGTCGGGGCAGCCGAGAAACACCGACGGAATAAAGTCGAGGAAGGTGTGGGTAATTGCCATAGAGGTAATGAAAACAACAAGATAGAGTGGAGGAATTTTTGCGAAGAGAGAAACTGAAAGGGAAACAATAAAAATTCCAACAAGATTAATATGGATGCCTGGAATGAGTCCTGTAATTGTGCCGAAGAAAATTCCGAGAATAAGGAAGAGGAAAATTTGGATTAACATTTTTTGAGGAGAATTTCGTTGTATATAATTTTTTCGCAGAAACATTTAAGAAGTAGGAATTTTTGAAAAGGGAATGACAGGAACTATGAGTTTATATGATGAAAACATTCAAGGACCTGATGGTCTGGGTGGAAAATCTACAGAGCAAATTGCAGCGGAATATAATTTAAGACGGGGGGAGGGTTTTGGAAGTGGAAGTCCTTTAGGAAGAGTTTTTGAGAGGGGGCGTGATGGAAGATTTGCGTCTTTGCCAGCTGATGTGAGGGATGACGGGGTTCCGGCGGTTTCTGTTCCAATGGTTCGCGCAGTTCATGATGATGAAGTGTATCGTCGTGGAGTGGATAAAGCCGTGTCTGCAAGTTTTGAAGGTATTGGATGTGTTGGGTTGGATGATGTCAATTATATTCTCTTTGGAGAGTCTCGAACAGATGAAGAATTACTTAGATCTCATAGGGGGTCTGTAAGAGCAGTTTTCCCGAGGGATTAAAAATGGAAATTAATAAAAGATTTGAATTAATAAAAAGAAACACGGAGGAGATTTTGGGAGAGGATGAGTTGCGGGGACTTTTGGAGACAAAGAAAAAGCCAGTGGTTTATTGGGGGACTGCTGTGACTGGAAAACCTCATGTTGGATATTTTCTTCCGGCCTTGAAGATGGCGGATTTTTTGAAGGCGGGATTTAAAGTTAAAGTTTTGCTGGCAGATTTACACGGCGCGATGGATAACACGCCTTGGATTGAACTTGAAAAAAGATATGATTATTATGCGCGGGCTATTCCGCTTTTGATTAAGGCGATGGGTGTTGATATTAAAGATTTGGAAATTGTGAAGGGTTCGGAATTTCAGTTGAAGCCGGAGTATATGTTTGATGTTTTGAAAATGTCGAGTTTCACTTCTGTCCACGATTCTACAAGAGCAGCGTCGGAAGTTGTTAAGATGGGAGACAATCCTAAACTGTCTGGTTTGATTTATCCGTTGATGCAAGCACTTGACGAGCAGTATTTGGAAGTTGATATTCAGTTGGGAGGAACAGACCAGAGAAAAATTATGGTTTTGGCTAGGGAGAATCTTCCTAAACTTGGATATTCGTCGAGGGTTGAAATTATAAATCCTATGATTCCAGGATTGATTGGAAAGAAGATGTCGGCGTCGGACGAAAAAAGCAAGATTGATTTACTTGACGACGAGAAAACTGTAAAAGAAAAACTGAAAAATGCTGAGATGATTTCAGGAGATCCAGATAATGGCGTGATGGCGTTTTTGAAATATATTTTAATGGTGTTAAAGTCCGATGTGGGGAAGAAGTTTGTTGTGAAACGGGATAAGAAATTTGGAGGAGATTTGGAATATTCTAATTATGGGGAGATTGAAAAGGATTTTAGAGAGAAGAAGTTGCACCCTCTTGATTTGAAAAATTCTGTCGCTGAGGAGATTTCAAAAATTCTGAAGGAGATTCAGAAAGACAAGAAACTTCTTGAACTTGCGAAAAAAGCTTATTGTTAATTTGTCTTAAACTCTACGACATCTAAATCTTTTAATTTGTGTTGAAGCCCCACGACTTGCCCTGGAAATTTTGACGACGGGCCCCAGATTTTTGTTTGTTTTATTTTTCTTGAAAAACCAGAGAGGATTTTTTCAGCGACGTTGGCGACTGTTGCTCCGGGATTGAAGATTATTGGTTTTTTGGATTTTTCTTTGTGCGGTTCTTTGGTGTAGATTCGCAGTTTGTCCAGATTCTGGAAAATTTTTTCCTGAAGTTCTTTTATTCCTTCGGATGTTTTTGCGGAGATTAAAATGAAATTGTATTTTTTGCTTTGAAGTGTCGCGGAAATTTTTCTTTTTTCTTTTTCAGAGAGAATGTCTGATTTGTTGAATACAATTATTTTTTTTGCAGGGGAATTTTTTATTTTGGGTTCTAATTCTTTTAGTTCTTCGAGGGAGTTTATCAGGAGGAGGATTATGTCGGCTGTGTGTGGGAGTCCTTTGTCATAGAATTCAGATTCAGCGGCGGGGTTTTCAATTAATTGAATTTGCGTTCCTGCGAAGGGCATCATTCCGACGAGGGGTTGTTTTGTTGTGAATGGAAATTCGGAAATTTCCGGGGAGGTGTTTGTGAGGTTTGAGAGAAGTGAGGATTTGCCAGTGTTTGTTTTGCCGACGAGGATTACTTGAATTGCTTCTTTTTTTATTCCTGCTTTCGACTTACCTGTTTTTTTTGATTTGATTAATTTTTCTTTTAATTTTTTAAGGCGGGTTTTTAATTGTGCCCGGAGATTTTCCGCGCCCTTGTGCGTCGGCGCGACAGAAATTAATTTTTCCAGTTTCTCGATTTGTTCATCGGGGGTTTGCGCAGAGAGATATTCTTTTTCTGCTACGAAGTATTCGGGGTGTGCGTTGATTGGCATAATCTTTTAAGGCTCGGCTGTTTTAAAAACATAATGAATAATCCACTTTTTTCAAAAATTATTTCCAAGAAGGAATTTTCAGATTTGCCGAGGAGAGATGTTGAATCTGCGATGAAAAGGTTTGAAGGGGAGAATTATATCGACGAAGAGCGGGTTAAACTGACGCGGGATTTGCTGAGGAAAGTTTTTTCAGTTTTTACGAGCCAGAAACTTTTGAGTCCGGGAATTATAGATAAGAAAAATGTCGACGAGGTTTTGAAAAAGCATCTTTCGACGAAGGAACGGTTTGAATTTTATGGGGAAATTTATTCGCGGTTGTTGAAAAGTTTTGAAAAGGATTTGACGATTTTTGATTTGGGTGCGGGAATTAACGGATTGAGTTACGAGAAAATGAAAAAAGTTATCGACGGAAATTTGAATTATGTTGCGGTTGAATCTGTCGGGCAGTTGGTGAAACTGATGAATTACTATTTTAAGACGCGAGGAATTGAGAGTGCGGGAGCGATTCAGAAAAGTTTGTTTGATTTGGAAGGAATTAAGAAAATTCTGAAAAGTGTCGACGGCAAGAAGATTGTTTTTTTGTTTAAGGTTTTGGATTCGTTGGAAATGATGGAGAGAAATTATTCTAAGAAAATTCTTGAAGAAATTGTGCCGCTCGTCGATAAAGTTGTGATTAGTTTTGCTACGCGGAGTTTAGTTAGTCGGAAAAAGTTTGTGGTTAACCGAAGCTGGATACTGGATTTTGTTGGGGAGAAATTTAAAATTACTGATGATTTTGAAATCGGCGCGGAAAGATATGTTGTTTTTGAAAAGCAATAATTTATAA
>CAYQLQ010000011.1:0-15865 GCA_964418495.1 Candidatus Woesearchaeota archaeon
CATGTTCTTCGTATACTTCCCTGTCGCCCGCCCCTTCTCAATCTTATGCTTCTTCCCCCGATGCCCCGACGTCGCCAACTTATTCATCAACCTTTCAACAATATTAACTTTCATCTGCCCCAGCTTCGTCACGTTCCGCCCCTGACTTTTCAAAATCAATTTCGGCTCAAGATTAATCGCAGTCTTCAACCCCGGCTCGTTAATGACAATTCCCGAAATATCATACAAATCAAAAATTTTAAAATTCATTTCAGTACTTTTCAAATCCGGATTTTTAATTTCTGTTTCTTCCATTTAAGCCACTCTCCTATCAGACCATTGAGTTAAATTCATATCATCCCCTGCTTCCTTTCTTTGTTGTTTTAATGCGTCTTGTATTATTAAATTTCCAAATCCCATTTGTGAAAATAAATAAAATTCCATCTCTGCTCTACTTCCCCCCTTTAATCCTTTAACAATCATTTTTGTAGTTGCCGTATCCATATCCTTAACCGTACAGGTTAGTAAATCTGACCGAGGTTCATATTCTGAAGTAAGTTTATATCTTCTTCCAATTGCATTATCTAAATCTTCCTGATTCATTTTATCTTTTCCCCTTCCGGTCGACGTCGCCACGGCGAACGCAGGTTTTTTTATTTTCCATTTATCTTTTTCCCTTCTCGATTTTGCCGAGCCACAATCTGTCCAACGGCTGATCATTTACTTGAATAACTTGAAACCGTACTCCGGGAATATCGCCTTTACTTCGTCCCATTTTTCCGCCGATTCTTTCAATCAAAACTTCGTCGTGTTCGTCAACATATTTTTGCGCAAGATTTCCAGGAATAAATGCAGTAACCTGCTTTCCGTTTTTCGTCAACTGAACTTTACAACATTTTCGCATCGCCGAGTTCGGTTGCTTCGCTTCTTTCTGCACCTTCGACAAAACAATTCCTTTCGCCTGATTCGCGCCTTCAAGCGGGTCCGACTTCGCGTACAATCCAAGAGTCTTCACTTTGTACGCCCGGTCTTTCCACCGAAATTTCCGCCTGTCTTTTACTTTCTTTTTAGCATTCTTAAGTCCCATTATAAAATATTGAGAATTTGGTTTTTAAAGGTTGTTGTCTAAATAATTCTAAACCCTTTTCCGAAAAAATCACGGACAATTCTTTGCATCTCAAGAAGTCGTCGTTTGTTCCGTCCTATCAGCGCCGCCTTGCTTTGGCTTCCGGCATTAAGAATAATTTCGTCGTCTTTGATTTCCAATCCATTAAATGTCAAAGGATTTACAATGTCCCCAATAAATTTTTTCGCGTCTTCAATTCCATCCGGGCTCGCAATTACTTTTATTCTTCTTCTCAGCGTCTCGCTCATCCGCCGGATATTTTTCCCGCCCTCGCCAATCGCTTTCGCGACGAGCTTTTTCGGAACGCAGAAAACAATATGTTCGTTGTATTTAAAACAGAACCGCGTCTGCACGTGAGTATTTTTTTCAAACAAATTTAAATACATCATATCCTGCATGTCAATAGTGTTCACCATAGATAGATTTTTTAGATTTAGATGTTTTATAAATTTATGTAATCACTTATTCGTCTTCGCAACAATCTTGCTTTCCGCAGTTTTCCTTTCAGATTCTTTTTTCACAAGCGGACCGATAACTTTTACATGAAGTCCCGGCAATCCTGTTCCAACTGGCACCGGCTGATTCACAATAATATTCTCAATCACACTCGACAATTTGTCTCCTGTTCCTTTTATCGTCGCGTTTACAAATTGTTTCACCGGAGTTTCGAAAGTCGCGCGCGCAAGTATTGACGATTTCTGCGCGATAATTCCCATTCTCGTCACACCCTTCACCATTCCGGCGTTCGTCATAGCGTCGGCAACAAGTTTAAGATGACGCATATTAATATCCAATCCCTGGCTGTTCAGCGTCTGCGAAATTTCATTTATAATCAGCGAACGCGCCGCTTCAATTCCGAAAACCGTCGCAACCTCATACAAATCATTCGAAATAATTTTATTCTCGTCAACTTCTTTCATTTTCAAAATAGTTTCAACATTAGTCCCAAGAGTAAGAATTACATAATCCCTGTCCCGCTTTACAATCAGAATCTGCTTCACACCTTTAACTCCAGAAATTATCGTAGCCTTCAGCTTCTCTTTAAGTTTGTAAATTTCCTTAAACCCATACTCTGTCGCGTTAAGTGTAATCGCGTCGGGTTTTTCTTTAACATTAAATCCAAGTTCATTCAATCTTTCAACAACTCTTTTAATCGACGTGTGCGTTTGTCTCAGCGCGTTGTTGTCAATTTTTATTTCAATTTTCTTGTCGCTAAAATCAAGACTTATTTCCGAAGCAATCTCGCGAAGCGTAACTTCTTTTATTTTCTCCGCAAAAACCCGCGCGTTCTTTTCATCATTGTATTCTTTCTTCAGATAAATTTCCATCTTCGGTGAAGAAGGTTTTTTCCGCGCGTCGAAAATTTCAATCAGTCTCGGCAATCCTGTAGTAACCTGCATTTCTGCAACACCCGCGAAGTGGAAAGTTCTAAGAACCATTTGCGTCGACGATTCCCCGAAAGATTGCGCAGTCACAATTCCAATTGCTTCCCCCGACTGAACCTGCTCTTTCTTGTGAAGTTGCGAAACCTCGATGCCGTCGTCACCATATTTGAATTGGATAATATTGTTGTTGCTGTCACGAACTGTCGCGTCGTATTCAACCCGCAAATCCTGCAACGCATTCGCAAGCCGTCGGTAAAGATAACCTGACTTCGGCGTTC
This sequence comes from Candidatus Woesearchaeota archaeon, assembly GCA_964418495.1. GTDB lineage: Archaea > Nanobdellota > Nanobdellia > Pacearchaeales > GW2011-AR1 > CAYQLQ01. Next base: position 2,769 of record CAYQLQ010000011.1, read on the forward strand.
GCAGAGCAGTATCCATCAGCGAGTCTCTTCCTGTAACAGCACCGAAGAAAAATTCATCTGGACGAAGTCCTTTCATAAACGGACTGTGAATAAATCCTCTCGCACGCGGAGACAAATCTCCTTTTTTGAAAAACGAAAGTGTTCGGTCTGTGTAACCAATGTCAATTCTTTTTCCGCTAAGAACCTGCTGTCCAACACACGACGCCATCTGCGTAATATTCAGCGCGTTTCCTCCACCCCCTGAATTAATCATATTATTCACAGGATTATTCTCTGGAAACTCTTTCTTTATAATCTGCCCAATCTTCGACCGCACCTCATTCAAAACTTGAAGAATTTTAATTTCCCGCGATTCCTCCTCGCTCTTTCCCGGAATTACTTCCAATTCCCCACGATTAAAAGTTTCAATAATTTCCTGAGTTTTCTTTTCAGCGTTGGAAATAATTTCTTTTCCTCTCGCAATCACGTCGTCATTCAAATCCAAATCCTCAACCGAAATTGTGATTCCTCTGTCTGAAATATAATTCTTCCCAAGATTAAACGCTTTTTTTATTGTCTCGAAAGTTTCTTCTCTTCCAACAACACGGTCAAGTTCCTTCACCAAATCTCCGTCCTCGTCGCCGAATGTCGTCTTGTCGATTTTTCCTTTTACAATTTTTCCGTCCTTAATCGAAATTGTCGCGCTCGAGAAATTAACTTTCGGAAGAATCTCTGAAAATAATTCAGTTCCCATAATATTTTTCTTCGTCACCTGTTTATCTATGCCGGATTTGTAAAGAATCTGATTTGCCTCTGCCGAGGAAAACTCGTGCAATCCAAGAAGGTAATTCCCTGTGATAGCGTCGGAGATGCAACCAATCAAATTTGTGTTGTTCTTCGGAGAAATCAAATTCTTTTTTACATCAAGAAGTATTTTTGCTTCTGCCTGCGCTTCTTCTGTTTGTGGCGAATGAATATTCATTTCATCACCGTCGAAGTCTGCGTTGTAAGGAGCCGCCGCAGCAGGATGAAGTCGGAAAGTCCGTCCCGGAAGAACTCTAACGAAATGTGCCATAAGACTTCCACGATGCAAACTCGGATGACGATTGAAAAGCACAATGTCCCCGTCCTGAAGATGCCGTTCAACTTTGTAGCCAGGTATCAATTCTGCGATAATTTCTTCTTTCAAATCTTCAGTAATTTTCTTCCGCTTTCCGTCAGGACGAATCACATAATTCGCACCAGGATATTCTTCTCCTTTTCGAACAAGAGATTTTAATTTTTCAATATTCAAATCTGTAACAGTTTCAGCGACAGTCACAACCCGCGCGATTTCATACGGAATTCCAACTTCATTTATTTCAATACACGGGTCAGGGGAAATAACAGTTCGTCCGGAATAATTAACCCTCTTCCCCGCGAGGTTCTTTCGTATTCGTCCGCCTTTTCCTTTTATTCTTTCTGTGATTGTTTTCAACGGCTGTCCGCTTCGGTGTCTCGCCGGCGGAATTCTTGAAACAGTGTTGTCGAAAAAAGTTGTTACGTGGAATTGAAGAAGGTCCCACAAATCTTCGATAATAACTTCTGGTGCTCCGGCGTTCAGGTTTTCCCAAAGTCGCTGATTAGCTCGGATAATGTCAGAAAGTTTGTGCGTTAAATCATCCTCGCTTCTTTCTCCCGATTCAAGAATAATACTCGGACGAACAGTAACCGGCGGAACCAACAGCGTCGTCAAAATCGCCCATTCAGGCCGCGCGTTCTCAGGATCAACACCAACTTTCCGCAGTTCGTCGTCAGGAATATTAACCAACATTTCCCGAACTTCTGTGGGGAAAAGTCTTTTCTTTCCAATATAAACACTCGTCGGTTTGTCAATCTTAACTTTCTCGTGAAGCACACCGCAATGCGGACACTTTTTCCCATCCTTCGCTCTTTTCGCCCGCGCGCTCGCAGTCGGATATTTTTCCATATCCTTGTCCGCAAGAAGAAGTTTTCCACAATCATGACAGAAACATCTAAGTCCCATTTCAATCAACGGAATATATTTCAAATGCATCACCGCCCTCGCCAAATCAATACTTCCCGGATGTCCAAGACATTCTTTTATTCTTCCACCACAAGTCCGGCATCGAACTCCTGGGTCAATCGCACCAAGACGCAAATCCATCAAACCACCGTCGACAGGATAACCGTCAATATCATAAAGTTCCGGCGTCACAATTTTCGCAGCCGACAACTTCTTAATCTTGTCCGGACTAATCAGAGAAAATTTAATCTGCCCGATTTTTTTTCTTATTGGTTTATTCATTTTAATTTATTCTGAAGATTTGTTTTAAATATTCGGAACAGGTATCATGGTCGTCCATTGTGCATTCATCCTGCCCCAGAGCGTTTGGGCACAAACCCGTCGATAAAATAGGACACATGCATTCCAGCATTCCTAAATCCATATTTTTGCTGGTCATACTATTTAAATGAGGAACTCTTCTGCGATTTAATATTTCTATTCCTGCTATTTTTACTCGTATTTATTTTTCAATTCAAATTTAGTATGGATGTGCATTCCTTGAAGTTCTTCTAAAAGAAGTTTGAATGCGTATGAAACTTCGATGTTTTCGACTTCCTCGGTTCCGCAAATCGGACAAATTGTTTTATTCCGAATATTGTCGTCGATTCCAATCGCCCCGCATTTTGAACAAATCGGAAGAACAACTTTATCTGAATCATATCTTTCTTTCAGCAACAGCGACGCTCCGTGAGCCACAAGTGCCTGCTGCTCCATTTCCCCAAGTCGCAACGCACCACCACGAGAACGCCCTTCAATTGGCTGTCGTGTAAGCAAAGCAATTTTTCCCGACGCCCGCCCGTGAAGTTTGTTCCCAACCATATACTTAAGTTTAAGATAATAAAGATTCCCAACAAAAATTTTCGCTTTCATTTTCTGTCCTGTAACTCCGTTATACATCGTCTCCTTTCCGTCGTATCTAAAACCAAGTTCCTGCATTTGTTTTTCAAGTTCTTCCTTGCTTTCTCCTGAAAACGAAGTTCCGTCGATAACTTCTCCACGAAGACATCCGACTTTTCCAGCCAAAAGTTCAAGAAGATAACCAACAGTCATACGGCTCGGAAGTCCGTGCGGATTGAAAAGAACATCAGGACGAATTCCCTTCGAAGTAAAAGGAACATCTTCTTCAGGAACAATCATACCAACAACACCTTTCTGCCCGTGTGCAGTCGCAAACTTGTCGCCAAGTTCCGGAATTCGCTGGTCCCGAGTTTTAACTTGAACAATTTTATTTCCTTCGCTATCTTCTGTAATGAAAACAGCGTCGACAATTCCAGATTCTTCCTGTCGCAAAGTAATACTCGCTTCCTTGTTTGTTCGAACAGAAATCTCGCGCGCTTCAGAAAGAAACTTCGGAGGCGAAACTTTTCCAATCAAAACCTCACCTTCAGAAACTTCTGCTTCAGGATAAATAATTCCGTCGTTTTCAAGAAGACGATAACTTTCCTCAGTCTTGTAACCCGACGCGTCCTTGTCTGGAATAAGAATCGTATCTCGTAATCCTCCGGCGTAATTCATTTCAACTGCAGAATACGGGCGGAAATAAAAACTTCTTCCGACGCCACGGTCAAGACTTCCTTTGTTAAGCACAAGTGCGTCCTCCATATTGTAGCCCTCGTAAGTCATAATAGCGACGATAAGATTTTGTCCAGCCGGATAAGTGTGGAGCGTGTCGTAAACAAAACTTCTGACAATTGGTTTCTGTGGATATTGAAGGATACTAACGTCAGTGTCAAGACGGCAAAGATAATTTGCAGAATACAAACCAAGCGCCTGCTTTTGTGTTTTACTTCCACGATTTAGACGCGAACTCTGGTCGTGATTTCCGTACGGAACAAGACTCGTCACAACACCAAACAAATCCATTGAATCAATTTCAAGATGCGTGTGTTCTTGCGTTATTTCGTTCGCGTTTATCGCAACAAGTGCGTTTTCTTCTTCCGCAGCGTCGAGATATTCAATAATTCCATTTTCAATTAAATCATTCCATTTCATTTCTCCGGATTCAATTTGAATAAGATGTTCATCCCGTAGCCGCGGTTTTCCGCTGTCCACAATAATCAGAGGACGAAGCGCTCGCCCCGACTCTGTTGAAATATTAACAACCTCAAATCCGCTGTCATATCTAATATTCATCTGAACCGGAAGTTTTTGCTCCCGTCGTTTCTCCCGTATTCTCTGAGCAAAATTTCCTGCATCAGGAACATTTCCAATAAATCTTCCGTTAAAGAAAACATCTGTTCCTTCTGTTCCGTCCCGATTCAATCCGTCAGCTTCGATTTCTTTTAGAAATTTTTCTTCATCAATATCAACTCTCGTCGACACTCGTGCAAGAATCGCAAGATTTTTTCTCAATCCAATTTCTGTTCCTTCTGGAGTTTCAATTGGGCAGAATCTTCCATAATGAGTTGGATGAAGTGTTCTCGCCATAAAATTTTCCTGATCCGACGACAACATGCTCGAAACTCTTTGCAATTGCGAAATCGTCGCAAGGTAATTTGTCTTATCCATGTTCTGCGTCACACCACTCCGTTCGCCTGTCCAGCTTCCAGTTGCAATCGCCGATTCAACACGATGAGAAAACAGCGTAGACTTAGCGATTGTCTTAATTGAAAAAAACTTTTTTCTCTTTGAAGATTTTTGTAAAGAATATTGAACATCTCGAATAAGAATGCCGAGGCTGACACGGAATAAACTTGACAGCAAATCTCCTGAAAGCCGAACCCGCTTGTTCGCGTAGTGGTCCTTGTCTGTTCGAAGTTTCGGATTTTCTTTCGCAATTAAAAACTGTTTGAAAAGTTTGCAAATTGTAATTGCTTTTTTCATTCGCTCTGGTTTTCCCTGTCCGATGTGCGGAAGAAGATAAGAATCAATTCGCTGTTTCACTCTGTCGAGAATTTCTTTTTTTGTTCCGTGAAGAGAAGTCTGCTCGGCGATAAACATCATCGCGTCTTCTGTCGTCGCAAGGTTCGCGAACTCGTAAAGATTAACAATCACGCTATCAGTTTCTTTTCCAATGTATTTCGCAATGTCTGCTTCTTTTACCATTCCCAACGCCTTAAGAACAACAACAGCAGGAATGTCGCGGAATCTACTGAATGAAACATTGAAAATTCCTGTCTTGTCTTCGGAAATCGTCGTCGGTATTCGATAAGTTCCCCTCAAAGAAAAAACTCTGACAGTCAGATTTCCCTTGCTGTTTGTCTCAATAAACGGCTGGTTTTCTGCCAAATCCTCTGCCATAACCATAACTCTCTCGTTTCCATTAATTATAAAATAACCTCCAGGATCAATCGGGTCGCTGTAATTTTCAATGAGCTGTTCTTTCGTCATGCCCGCGGTGTTGCAAACTTTGCTTCGCACCATAACTGGAATTTTCCCGATTTCCACAACTTGCGAATCCACAAAGTCGTCTTTCTTAACAGTAAGTTCCAGAGTAATCGGCGCAGAATATGTCAGGTTTCGAAGTCGCGCTTCTGCAGGCGTAAGAACCGACGAACTCCCGTCCGCTTCAGTAACCAACGGTTTTCCAACTTCAATTTTCCCGAGCGTGATTTCAAAATCTTCGTTGTCAATTCCAGTATTAATTTCATTAACAATTTCCTGCATTCGGTGGTCTATAAATTCATTAAAAGAAATAACATTTGATTCAACAAGCGAGTGCTCGTTCAGATACTTTTTAACAATCAGATGCTGATTTTTCCCCATTAAACAACAACACGAAAATAAATATGGACGTCGTCCTCTTCTTTTCGCTCAATTTTAATTATGTCGCCGATTTCGCATCCTTCAGGCAAACCCGGGTCACTCCAAAGAATTTTCGGCATCTGCGACTTCGACACATTAAGTTTGGCAAGCAATTCATCAGACTCTTTTTCACTCAGTTTGATATGTTTGGGTTGTAGAATGTGCATTTGAATGTGAATAGTCGCAAGCTGTCCAACACTTTGATTAGACTTTAACAACTATCTAATAATAAAAGATTGTCAATTTTGGTTTTTAAATCTTTCGGGGGCGGGGGAATCAGAAACAATCTTAAGCAGGAGTTATTATATTAAGTTATGGAGCTTAACGAGATTAAAGGACTTCTCGAAACCTTGGAACAGAACGCCGTATCTTTCGACCCCCATTTTTATAAGAGGACTGCCGAGCGACCCATCAACGAAGGAATGGTTAGAAAATTCTTATCGCAAATTGAACTCTTGGATAAAATCGAGCATGGAAAATCCAGTACAAGATTCAAACTCTGGTTTAAGATGAGCCGGAACTACTCACTAATTCTAATTATTGAAATATCTCCCTCCAAACATTTAAAAGTAATAAGCGCTTGGAATGCAAGTAGAAAATGGCAAAACAAATTAAAACGATAAATTACGACGCAGACAATGACATTTTTTTTATGTCTAACGGAGAAAAAGTAAAATTTTCTTTGGATATTGGGGATTTTGTCCTTGATGTGAATCACAGAAATCTTATTTGCGGAATAGAGATAATGGACGCAAGCGAAAATCTTGGCATCAGCAAAAGCGTTCTTTCGCAAGCCCAATCTATAAAAATGTCTGTTACATATAAAACAAATAATGTTTATGTTTTGCTTGTGATGTCTTTCAAGGAAAAAGGCAGAGAAGTCAATATTCCAATTCCATTAACCCTGAATCTCGGGCACAAAACACCGACGACAGATGTGCTGGTTTATGGGCGATAGTTCTTAAGGGGATTTATCTAATTAATAGAGAAGGGAGAAATTTTGAATATCCTAACTAAACAAAAAAATCAGGACTTTAAATTTATTTCCCCTAAGAATAATCACCGCTCTTTCAATTTATTTACAACAACTTTATCCGGGAGTAATTTTCCCATACTTATTGGAGTAACCTTGGCATCCTCATTAATATCAACTTCTGTGAATGTCCCGAACTCCCCAGCCCCCTAACAGCATAATAAACATATCGAAGCAATCTCAGGCCTAAGATCTCCCCATTTATAAATTTCAAGAGTTTTTGATTGTATAAAATTCCCAAAACTATCATGTTCAAAATTATCATAACTAGGGATTCTAAAATCAGATTTTAGAATAATTGTAGTATAGTGAAGTTCTGGATTAATTTTCACATCTAAAGGAATATCTATAATCTCCTCTGGCCCATTCTGTATAACATAACTCACATCTAATGCAAGAGTCCCATGATTAGAAGGCCTCCAGCCAATAACCACAGAATCCTGCTCTCTTCCTGTTACTGGAATTGCCTGCTCGACAGATCTTTTTATTCTCTTAGTATTCCTAAACCCTTCTCTATCTAAAATTCTCAGAAGATCTGATGCAACCTGCCCTAATTTTTCTCTTGATATTTTCATCTTTCCTCACACCCCTTACTTAAGCATTCAGACTTTAAATTTATTTCCATCTCCCAAAATGGCCTCGACGGGATTTGAACCCGCGACAGCTAGATTAAAAGTCTAGTGCTCTACCAGGCTGAGCTACAAGGCCGTTTGTTGTTGGTCTCTGCTCAGACGGGAAAAACGTAGTGTCTTACCAGGCTGAGCTACAAGTCCATTGAAGTATTAAGAAATATTTTGTTTAAAAAAGCTTGTGTTTTATTGTGGCAAAAAATCTGGATGGAACGAATCTCTGATTTCTTGTTTTAAATGGTCGCCTCGGGTGATTAAGTAGACTTTTTCATGAATTTTTGCCATTTCATAATCTTCTTGGTTAAGTCTTAGTTTTCTCCAAGCTTCGCGACTTCTAAGGTAAATCTCCCTCGCCGACGCTTCGTTTAAAGTTACAAACATATCATCCGGGCGTTTTCTTTTTGTTGAGCATAGGAAATGTGCCTGTATAATACTAATTGGAAATAAAAATAGAGATCTTAAGTCCAGTGCATTAACTAATGCTTCCGGCGAGGGATAATTATCTCGCATTTTAATTTCAATCGAGTGGTAGGGAAATGCGTAAAACCTTCTGGAATGAAAATCCTCAAATCCCTCCAATTGTTTTCCTTTAATAACCCCGCCTGTTTTAAAACACGAAGCTTTTACTTCTACATGAAAATCATATTTTAAAGAATATAAATCTGGGCGTCTTCCTTCGCTTCGAGGGTCCTGTCTTTCTAACTCAAATAAATCTGCCACTAATTTTTCAAAAAAATCTCCAACCACTCTTTGTGGACTATACATGAATCAAAAATATTTTCTTTCTTTTTAAAAACTATTGTCCCAGAATTCCATTCAGTTTTTCTTCCAAATCTTCAGCAGACATCGCACCGACAAACTGCTCCACGACTTCGCCGTTCCGCAACACAGTCAAATTCGGAATTGAACTAACATTAAATTTCCGCGCAATATCCTCGCCGTCCTCGACATTAACTTTTCCGACGCTGATTCGCCCTTTCATCTTTTCCGCGAGCTCGTCGACAATCGGCGACATCATCATACACGGCATACACCAGTCCGCGAAAAAATCAATCAACACGACCCCATCTTTCACAAACTCGTCAAACTCGCCGTTCGTCAGCTCCGGAACAATATCGCTATTTGTCATTAATACTCTCTCAAAAAGAAACTTATAAAGTTTTCTAACGCCAGAATTTCACATAACCCCTCGGAGTCACGCCGGAAAATTTCACCGCATCTATTCTGGGCGACTCTTCAATCATTTCTGCAGAGAGTTCATCGTTATAACTTGAGTTATAAACAATTGTTGTAACTCCTGCATTGATAAGTATTTTTGTGCATGTCACACAAGGAAAAGTTGTTACATAACAAGTTGCACCTTTAAGACTAATACCATTAAAAGCCGCGTTCGCAACTCCATTTGATTCTGCATGTCCGCCACGGCAAAGCTCTTGCCTCTCTCCGGAAGGAACATTTCTCTTTGCTCTAACACACCCTCCCAAATCCTTGCAATGTGGACTTCCCCTTGGAGGCCCATTATAACCCTCGCTTATAGCAATATCATCGCGAACAAAAATCGCTCCTACTTCTCTTCTCAAACAGCGCGTCATATGCCCTATATCATATGCCCTTCTCATCCAAAGTTCCTCTCTATCTGGTCTCCGCCCCTCCCCAAACAAATTCATAAATCCTTTCTTCCCTTTTTCAAAATCCTTGAGCAATTCATCAAGCCCCCCATTATTCTGAACAAGATAATCTGCAAAAGATGTACATCCAGCAAGATTCTGTTTTAGAGGGTCTGAAGAAAACATCTCCTGCTGTTCAAGTCTCATAAATTCTTCAAAGGAAATTCTGTCAGTGGTGCTTTGTCTCTCACTTATTCGTTGGTATCGAAGTTCAGGAATCGCGTCCACACCAATAAAATAAAAATCTTTTTGTCCTTCAAGATACTTTGCTTCTGCTGGCACACGCAAACTTTCAATTACAATATTCCCCCCTTCCTCTTGCGCGCGTTCAAACAAAGTTTTTGCAACATACTCTGCTCCCTGTTGGCCCCGCAGTTCATTTGCAATATTTATTAAATTCTCCCTCGTGACTTCCAGATTCCTCGCTCCAAGAGTCTCTGCCAAAAGTGCCCTCGCAGAATAATGCTTAAACCCTCTTTCTTTGAGAAAATCCACTATCATTCCTTTCCCAGAACCGTTCGTGCCTGTAATTCCGACAATCATATTTTACAAACCCTCCCACACTTTAAAAACAAATCTCTTCTCCAGTATATACTAAACCCGAATCGCAACTTCTTCAAAATAATTTTTCACCGCGTCTTTCATTTTCCGAAGCGTCTCCTCGGTTGTGTTTTTCTTTTTCCTGAATTCCTCGTCGAGAAGTTTCGCTTCTCTCTTAAATCCCTGAAGAACAAACCGCTTCGGTTTTTTCCCCGCAATCCGATTCAGCCACTCTGCAATTTTCCGAACCTCTTCAACATCGTGAATCCCGTCGACAACCGTAGTCCGAAATTCATACTCCTCCATTTTAGAAATACTCCGAATGCTCTCTTCAATTTTTCCCAAATCCACATTCGCCCCCGCCACCTCGTCGTATTTTTCCTTCCCCGACTTAATATCCATCGAAACAAAATCCACAAGTTTTTCTTTTATAAAATTCTCAAGTTTGTCTGGAAAACTTCCGTTCGTGTCAATCTTAATTAAAAATCCAAGTTGCTTAATGTCGCGCAGAAAATCCTCCTCCAGCGTCATCAACGGCTCGCCCCCGGTAAAACAAACCCCGTCCAATTCTGCTCGCCGTTTTTTCAGAAAATCCAAAATAGATTTTTTCGAACGTTCCTCTCCTTCTGGCGTCAAAACCAAACCAGGATTGTGACAAAACCCGCACCGAAAATTGCACCCAAACAAAAAAACCGTGCACGCAATCCGCCCCGGATAATCAATCACAGTCACTTCCTGAAATCCAAGTATTTTCATAAACCCCCCAAACAAAATGCCTATTTATGAATTTCTATAGTTCACAGAATACAAAAATCCCTTCTTAAAAATCGTCAAAATTTATTGAGATTCGCAAGCACAACCAACATCAAACATTTTCCTGTCTTTCCATTCTGCTTGTTTTCCTTCATTCCAAGAACTAACTGCACGCATATATCCGACGACTCTCGACATCACCTCACACCTCTGCCTTTCCATCATATCTCTTAGCCCCGCTTGTATTTAAGCATTTATGTTCACTCGCCAGTGTATCCAATTTCCTCGTCACATCGAGGGCAAAACTCGTGTTCGCCAGGAATATATCCGTGTTTCGGACAGATTGAAAACGTCGGCGTGATTGTAAAATACGGCAGGTGAAAATTCCGAGCGATTCTCTGAACAAGAAGTTTGACTGCGTCTTTGTCCATTTTCTCCCCGACAAAAGTGTGGAAAACCGTCCCGCCAGTATACCTCGTTTGCAGAGGATCCTGAAGCTTCAGCGCCTCAAACAAGTCTGTCGTGTAATTAACAGGAAGCTGCGACGAATTCGTGTAATAAGGATTCGCCTTGTCATCCCGAACCGCCCGCTCGTTCGCAACAATAACCCGCCCAAACCTTTTTTTGTCTGCCCGCGCAAACCGATACGACGTTCCCTCCGCCGGCGTCGCCTCAAGATTGTAAATGTTCCCTGTCTCCGCCTGAAACTCTTCCATTTTCCCCCGCATAAAATCCAAAACCTTAATCGCAAATTCCTTTCCTCTCTCCGTCGCAATATTTTCCCCCGGCATAAAATTCAGAATCGCTTCGTTCATTCCCAAAAGTCCAATCGTCGCAAAATGATTTTTCCAGTACTGACCAAATCTCTGGTGAACATGCCGAAGATAAAATTTCGAATAGGGATAAAGCCCGAGTTCAGTAAATCTTTCAATTGCCTTCCGTTTTATCTCAAGACTTTCTTTAGCCAAATCCATCAGCCGTCCGAGTTTTCCAAAAAAATCCTCGTCAGAAACTGACGTGAATCCCAACCGCGGAAGATTAATCGTGACAACACCTATTGAACCTGTCTGAGGATTCGCACCGAACAAACCACCGCCCCGCTTCCGAAGTTCTGTCTGGTCCAAACGCAAACGACAGTTGTGCGTCAAAACCCCTGTTGTCCCAATTGTAAAAATCGGCGTTCCTTTTTCAACTTCAAAACAGTATGCAGTATTATTTTTAATCTGTTTAATTTCTTTTATCCGGACCCATAATTTATTTCCAGATTTAAACCAAACATTTCCATACTTCTCCCGATTCAACTGATAAACCAAAACCGCGTAGTTCGGCTCTTTACCAAATCTGCCTTCCCGTTTATCTTCGTAGATGCTCGTCGTAGTTCCAAGTGTAGCCGCGAGCATATTCAAACTCTCAACCATCTTTTTTGAAGAAGTGTAAATCCTGTTCCGATTCCCGCCGTCAGTTGCATAATGCCCTTCTAAAACACCTCCCCGGAATTCTTCACTCATTCCAAACAACCTCGCGCGATAACATTTTTCTCTTTCTTTCCCGTCGACAAAATCTTTACACAAACCAACCGCCGCCCGCGAATTAACCCTCAGAGTCACAAGTTTTGATTTTTTTGATTCAATCACAGAACAGTTCGCTCCGAAATAATTTTCTGCAATTTTCTGCAACTTTGGAATTAAATCTTTTTTATAGTTTCCTTCCAGAGAAAAAACAACTGCAGAATCTTCATCAAACGAACCGTCTCCTGCATAAGCCCCCACAAAAAAACCAAGTTCTCTGTTTCCGCCTTCGCCTTTTAATTTCTTCAGAGAATATGGAAGATACATTCCGATTTTTAATTCCTTCCCCGCCACAACTTTCTCCCGCCCCTCAAACACAAAATTAAGATGCTCTTCAGACATTCCAATTTCATGCCCATTATCAAGAACCACCCGCATCATCTTCTGGTTTTCAAACCGATTAAATTTTCCTCGGACAAACTTTCCGTCGCTGTATATCTCATAATCACTCTTTCGCAAACTCTTAAAAATATTCCGAATGCTCCCGTATTCAAGGTTTCTCCCTCGGGAAGATTTTATCAAAACTTTCTCCTCTCCAGAAAGAGGGCACATGCTCCTCGCATCCTCAGGGTTCATATCTGAATTTATAAAATTAGAAAAATACGGAATCCCAAACTTCGCAGTCATTTCCCAAATCAAATCATAATTAGAATTTTCCCAGTCAAAATCTTTCGTGATATTGTAAGTCGGAATCGGAAACGTGAAAACATTTCCTTTCGCGTCGCCCTCCATCATCGTCTCCGCAAACGCCTGATTAATCATATCCATTTCTTTTTGAAATTCTTTGTAAGTTTCTTTTTGCGGTTGCCCACCGATAATCACCGGCTCGTCTTTCATGTAACTCGGAACTTTCAAATCCATCGTGATATTTGTAAAAGGCGTCTGAAACCCGACCCGCGTCGGAACATTGAGATTAAAAAGAAACGCCTGTATTTTGCTTTTCACGCCTTTGTAATCCAGCTTGTCGTATCGCACAAACGGCGCGAGCAAAGTATCGAAATTTGAAACAGCCTGCGCCCCTGCAGTTTCCCCCTGAAGTGTGTAGAAAAAATTCACAAGTTGTCCGAGCGCAGAACCCAGATGATTTGGCGGAGCGCAGTGAATTTTTTTAGGAAC
>CAYQLQ010000012.1:0-15422 GCA_964418495.1 Candidatus Woesearchaeota archaeon
TGGGGCCGAAGGGGATGGATAAGATGTTGGTTTCTCCGAGCGACGAGATTATTGTGACGAACGACGGCGTGACGATTTTGAATGAGATGCAGATTGAACATCCGGCGGCGAAGATGATGGTTGAGATTGCGAAGACGCAGGAGAGCGAGGTTGGCGACGGGACGACGACGGCGGTTATGATTGCGGGAAAACTTTTGGAAAACGCAGAGAAACTTCTTGATTCTAAAATTCATCCGACGGTGATTACGAAAGGTTATCGGTTGGCGGCAGACAAGTCGCAGGAAATTTTGAAAGAGGTTGCGTTACGGATTACTGACGAGGACGAAGAAGTTTTGAAACAGGTTGCGATGACTGCGATGACAGGGAAGGGCGCGGAGGATTCGCGCGAGAGGTTTGCGGAAATTATTGTGAAAGCGATTAAACTTGTCCAGAAAAACGGGAAGGTAAATTTGAATGATATTAAAATTGAAAAGTCGCGCGGCGACGGTGTAAAGGACACAGAGTTGATTGAAGGAATTGTTCTTGATAAGGAAAAAGTTTCGAGTGAAATGCCGGCGCGGATTGAGGAGGCGCGGATTGCGCTTGTTGATTTTCCGTTGGAGTTGAAGAATCCAGAGATTGACACGAAGGTTTCGATTTCTACGCCAGAGCAGTTGCAAAGTTTTCTTGGGCAGGAAGAAAAAGCAATTAAGCAAATGATTGAGAAAGTTAAAGCGAGCGACGCGAATGTGATTTTTTGTCAGAAAGGAATTGATGATTTTGCGCAGTATCTTCTGTCGAAGGCGGGAATTTACGCGTGCCGACGGGTTGCGCGTTCGGATATGGAAAAACTCGCGAAAGCAACAGGCGGGAAAATTGTTTCGAATCTTAACGAGTTGAATTCTTATGAACTTGGCGACGCGCAGATTGTTGAGGAGGTTGTGCACGGCGAGGATACTTTGACTTATATTCGCGGATGCAAAAATCCGAAGGCGTTGACGATTTTGATTCACGGCGGAACCGAGCATGTTATTGATGAAATTGAACGGGCGATTAAAGACGGGCTCGGGGATGTTGCGTCGTCGCTGAAAACAGGTTTGGTTGTTCCGGGAGGGGGCGCGATTGAGATTGAACTTGCGCGGAGATTGCGGGAATTTGCGCAGTCGCTTTCAGGACGGGAGCAGTTGGCGGTTGCAGAATTTGCAGCGGCGTTGGAATTTATTCCGCTGACTCTTGCGGAAAACGCAGGAATGGATCCGATTGATGTTTTGACTGAATTGAAATCGCGGCACGAGAGCGGCGAAAGAAACGCGGGGCTGAATTTATTCACGAACAAAATCGAAAATGTTTTGCAGGCGCGGATTATTGAGCCTTTTAAAATTAAGAGTCAGGCGATTGATTCAGCGTCGGAAGTTGCTATTATGATTTTGCGAATTGACGATGTGATTGCGTCTTCTGGGGGAAGAGGGAAAATGAATTCTATTTCCGGCGGAATGCGCGGACTTGAAGGATTGGAATAAAAATTTAGAAGGAATTAATTTAAAAATTATTCTTAGACACTTGCGTAGATTACACAGCCCACGATTATCAGCGCAGCGAGAAGATTTCTCCATCCGGGTTTTTCTTTAAGGAATTTCCATGCGAAGAGGTAGATGAAAATCGGACCGAGCATTATCATCAGCGTCGTGAAAACGATTCCGTAATTTACATAACCGAAGTAGATAACAACGCGATAGACAAACCAGATTGCGCCGGTTGCGAAAATTTGCCATCGGACTTTGGGGTTTAGCTCTTTGAAATTAGGGCGGAATGCAATTAAACTAATTAGAAAGATTATTGAGCAACGGATGAAATAGAAAGTTATTGGAGAATAGAAATTTAGGATTAGCCTTGATGTGACGAGTTCGAGGGCGAAGAAAAAACTTCCGGCGATTGCGGCGAGAAAATATTTATTGAAGTCGAGGTGGTGTTTTCGAATGTGGAGTGCGACGAGGGCGACGCCGGCTAAAACCGCGGGGATGATAATATGAAGCGTTCGTTCGAAAAGTTCTTCGCTGAAAATGTAACTGAAAAGAATTGCGAGGAGGATTACGAAGAGCGGTTCGAGAACTTTGGCAGGTTCAAGGTTGGAGACTTTTTCCCATTTCATGGAATAAAAAACAAAGAGGTTTGCGAGCATGGAAAAAATTATGACGAGCGCAAGGATTAGGAGATTTGTCGACGTGAATGCGGGGGAATTGATGCGCCAGAAAAAATAAATGAACGGCAGCATCGCGAGAATTATCGCGAGGAAACTCGCGGTTTGGTAAAGTTGGATGTTGATTTTTCTGACGCGGAGAACTATTTTTTCGAGAATTGTTCCGGCGCCGAGGGCGACTGCTCCGACAATCGGAAGATAAATCATTTTCTATTTTTGGCGACGTGTCTGATTGTTTTTGTAAAGAAATAATTTCCAATTACAGAAAGGAGATAAAACGCCATGCCGATTCCGATGAAAGGGAAGAACAATGTGAAGAGTCTTCCGTAGAAAGTTGCAGGCGCGAAGTCGCCGTAGCCGATTGTTGTGACGGTGATTGTCGTGAAGTAAACTGAATTAAAATAGGACCAGCCTTCGACAGAGGAATAGAAATACGCGCCGAGCAAAATGATACTTATGAATATGAGAATCGTTATGACAAATCTGTTGAACACGTGTTTTTTTTCCATCTCTTTTTTATCTGAAGGATTTAGGGTTTAAAAGAGTTGCTGATGATTAATTTTTTAAACTCCGATTGTTCTTGGTATTTGTGCGTGGATGGTTTATCGGTAGAATATCTCGTTGCCAATAAAAGGAACCCGCTGGTTCCCTTTAACCCTCCTCAAAATACGGATACCCTAAAGGGTACGAGTCGGCAATTTCAAAATGCCTCCGGTGAAATCGCGAGGGAAAAGCAAAAACGAGGTGAGCCGGGTTCGACTCCCGGTCCGCGCATATGTTATATTATTCATTACAACAATTTATTTAACCTTCTGTTTTGTTTTGAAAAGATGGGTTGGAAAAAATATTCAGATTGTGTGCTGTATGCGGCCGGGGTGGCGGTGCTCGTCGGCGTTGGGTTTGGAATAAACGCGACTCGTTCGTGCATTCGGGTTGGACCAACAGAAAGTTTGGAAGCGATTCATAATCGGGCGCGCGTTGTTGCGGGAAAAACTATCGGAAACCGCGACGGCAAGTTAAGTTCTCTTGAAGAAGAGGAATTTTATTCTTTGGTCGGACCGCTGACTGTGGAAGGTCTCAAGGGATTTATAGAAGAGTATGGGAAAAAGATAGAAGAATAACTTTTAAAAGCCTCAGATATTTTAAGAAACAAGGTCCCATAGTCCAACGGCTAAGACGACTCGTTTACACCGAGTAGACCAAGGTTCGATTCCTTGTGGGACCATTGGAATCTCACCTCCGGTTTCCCAAGGAGGGATACCCCGGGAGGGCACGAGAACCTCTGACGAGGTGACCCAATTCGTTGAGCCGCGATTCCTTGTGGGACCATTTGGAAAATGAAAACTAAAATTATACCTCCAAAACTTAAAGAAGGGGACGAGATAAGAATTATTGCTCCCTCGAGAAGTATGTCAATTATCTCTGAAGACGCGAAAAAGATTGCGCAGGAAAGATTGGAAAAACTTAGGTTTAAAGTATCCTTTGGGAAGAATGTGAACGAGCAAGATGAATTTAATTCCTCGTCGGTGAAATCGCGGTTAGAAGATTTACATGAAGCGTTTAAGGATAAAAATGTTAAAGCAATCTTGACGGTGATTGGAGGTTTTAATTCTAATCAATTATTAAGTTTCATTAATTGGGAATTAATAAAAGATAATCCTAAAATTTTATGCGGTTATTCTGACATCACAGCATTACAAAACGCAATATACCAAAAGACCGGCTTGATTACTTATTCAGGCCCGCATTTTTCTTCTTTTGGAATGAAAAAAGGTTTTGAATACACTGAAGAATATTTTAAAAAATGTTTTTTAGACGGTTCGCCATTTGAGATTAAAACTTCTAAAGAATGGAGCGACGATGCTTGGTATAAGGACCAAGAGAATAGGAATTTTGAAAAGAACGAGGGGTACTTGGTTATAAACGAGGGGGAGGCGGAGGGAACAATTATCGGGGCGAATCTTTGCACATTTAATTTATTACAGGGAACAGAGTTCTTACCGAGTTTGAAGGATACAATTTTATTTATTGAGGATTGTGTTGAAGGGGAAGATGAATTTGTACTTAATTTTGATAGGGATTTGCAATCAATTATACACCAACCGGGATTTGAAGGAATTAGGGGAATTGTTATCGGAAGGTTCGAACATAATTCTGGAATGACTCGGGATAAGATAACTAAGATAATTAAAACTAAAAAGGAATTGGATAATATTCCTGTTATTGCTTACGCGGACTTTGGACATACCTACCCAATAACTACTTTTCCCGTCGGTGGCGAAGCAGAAATAGTCGCGAAAAGAGATAATGTTAAAATATTAATTAAGAAACATTAACTCTCAGCTAAGAGAATCACTCGTGGGACCATATCCATTACTAAAGAGGAAATGAAAATTTTAAAATATAAGCCAAAGAAAAGATTTATGGAAGAAGCGATTAAGATTGCGCAAAAAGATTTTAGGAAATATGGGGAACACCGGATTGGTGCGGTTATTGTAAAAAATAATAAAATAATAGCTAAAAGTGGAAATAAAATTTTTAGGGATGTTGACCCAACCTCGCATGCTGAAATAGTTGCAATGAGATTGGCGTGTAAAAAATTAAAATCAAGGGAGATGTCTAATTGTATTTTATATTCCACTAATGAACCTTGTTGTATGTGCGCTGGGGCTGTTGTATGGGCTAAGATAAAAGGAATTGTTTATGGGGCTAATGTAAGGGATTTGGAAAAGAAAATGAAAAAACAAGGGAAAAACTTTGAATTTTTCATAAATTGTGAAGAAATATTAAAAAGGCAAAAACCGAGAACGACTTTTTTAATTAAAAATTTTATGAGGAAAGAGTGTTTAAACTCACAAAATTAAAATGGATGATAAAAAAATAAAATCAATTGTGAAAGAGAATTATTCTAAAATCGCCTCGGGGGAAAAGTGCGGTTGTGGTTGCGGGTGTTCAGGCGCGAAAAAGATTTCTCAGAGTATCGGGTATTCCAATGAAGAAATTGCGAATGTTCCGGAAGCGAATCTTGGTTTGGGTTGTGGGAATCCCACGGCGTTATCGAGCATAAAACAAGGAGACACGGTTTTAGATTTAGGAAGCGGTGCAGGTTTTGATGTTTTTTTGGCGGCGAAAAAAGTTGGTGAGACTGGCAAAGTTATTGGTGTTGATTTTTCCGAGGAGATGATTCAAAAGGCAAGAGCAAACGCGAAAAAGTATAATTATGAAAATACAGAATTTAAATATGGAGACATCGAAGAACTCCCGATTGAAGATAATTCTGTCGACGTGGTGATAAGTAATTGCGTCATTAATCTCGCGCCGAATAAAGAAAAGGTTTTTTTGGAATCTTTTAGAGTGTTGAAAAATGGGGGGAAAATGTTTGTTTCGGACATAGTTCTTTTAGGAGAATTGGACGACGAGCAAAAACAGAATAAGGAATTAATTTCTGGCTGTGTCGCCGGAGCATTACAAAAAGAGGATTATATCGCCCTTCTAAAAAAATCTGGCTTTGAAGTAAAAATCCTCGGCGAGGACAAAGATATTTCGAAAAGGCAATACCAAGGAATAAATTTAGAGAGTTTAAAAATCGAAGCTACAAAATTATAGAGGGAACTTTCGGGGAGATTATTATAATCTCCAGATAAGAGAAAAAGATCATGCGTTGACAAAAGAAGAGATAAATTAAGAAACATTTAAAAATCGCCATAGGAACATAATAAAAATGACAAACGAAGATCTTGAACTTGCAGAAGAACACGTCAAACTTGCGGAGGATATTGTCCTTGAAGAATCTAAGAAATCTGGGAAACCTGTCAAAGAATTTGAAGAGGCGGAATTTGCTCTTGAAAAAGCAGAGGCTGAAATAAGTGATTTGAAAGATGGGGAATAATTTAAATATCCGAAATTCTTGTTAAACAAATGAAAGGAATACAATATCTCGGGGTTCTCGGTTTCTTGGGATTTCTCGGATTTTTAGGAATGACGACGAGCGCATGGAATTACCTGAACTTTCTTCATTTTCTTCACTTCTTAAGATTTCTTCCTCGGACAAAGAGATAAGTTTTTATATGTCTTTTTCTTAGAGAATTTATGAAAAAGGGTGTTATGGTTTTGTTGCTTGTGGGAATGCTTTTGGTTTTGCCGTTGGTTCAGGCGCAGACATATTCGGGTTTTGACAGATTTGCCGACGGTGTCAGGTTGTTTTTCTCAGGGGGAGATAATAAAGTTAAGGTGGCTTTGGATATTAAAGAAAAGGAAATTAATTCTGCGATGGAGAATGTTCAGAACGGGGACGACGATGAGGCGAATGTGAACCTCGAGCGGGCGTGGAACCGTCTTCAGTTGGTGCAGGAAAAAGTTACAGAAAACACAGCGGAAGAAGTGAAACAGAGTTCTAATAATGTGCGGGAACAGATTCGGAACCAAGAAAATCTCTCGACGGATTTTGAAGTTTATTCTTTAGAGGAAGAAAAAACCGGGCTTACTGCGGAGTGGGTTATTGAAGTTAATGGGAAAGAAGGGCAGACGTTGGAGCGAGAAGTTGAAGTAACTGTTGCAAAGGGCGACGGAGGAAATCGAACTGTTGAAATTGAGAATAGGATTGGTGAGATTGATAATGAGATTTCAAAATGGGTTGTTGAACACACTTATGCTGAAGGAACAAGTGAAGGCGGGGAGTCGGGGGTTTTTGTCGAGGGTGGTTTGGCGCGGGTTGTAAAAACAGAAATAGCTAACGGGGACAATGGATTAAAACGAGAAGTTAAAACTTATGTGGAAGTCGCGAAAGGAAAGAATGAGATTAAAAATTCAATGAAAAAAGATAATGAAGATGTGAAACCTGCTCCTAATGTGGTTGATGATGGTGTGGACCCCGGGCCCGAGGGAATTGTTGGACAAGGAAGCAATTCTCAGGATACACATAATGTTGCCGCGGGGGACGGCGGGGAAGGGGATTATGCTGACGGAACAACTGCTGATGGAGTAGATGCTGGAGATTCTTCTTCAGACTCCGACGGAGGAAACAGCGTCGATGGCGGGGAAATTTCTTCCGGGGGCGATAGTGGAAGTAGTGATTCTGGCGGGGAAAGTTCAGATAGCAGTTCTGGAGGAGAGGGCGGAATAACTGGAGAAGTTATAAGAGATTCTAATTCAGATAATTTGCTCAAGAGACTTTCTAACTGGCTGTTTTAAAATGAAAAAAGATGGTGTCAAAAGATTTACAACTTTTTAATTTAGTTAATAAACTGACTCAAAAAAAATTTGGGCGATTTAAGAAAATTTATGAGGGGGATAGTAAAAAATTCTTGAATAAGATAAATAGAGATTACAAGGAATCAGGAAAATTTCCTGCCCATGTTTTGAAGCAAATTAAAAAAATAGATAAACGAAAATATGATTCTGCGGTTTGTGTCCTAAGGGGTGCGTTGCCCTATGCACTTTTGTTCGAAGCATATGGCTGGAAAATTCACTATGTGATTTGTGGAAGAAGAAACGAAAAGGTTGCGGAAAGTAAAGAACAATTGCGTTTTAATAAGTCTGTTGACAAAACTCTCAGACAAATTGCGGGCAAGAAAGTCCTGCTCCTTGAAAATAATTCTCTTAAAGGTATTACTCCTTATAGAACTGCTTTGGAACTTAAAAAAGCATTCAAGATAAAAAAACCAGACTTGTTTCTTGATTATTTTGTGCCTGAATTAAGTTGGGCGAAACATATTTTAAGATTTGAAAAAAACAGAAAAATAAAAAACGCGTTTGGGAAAATCTTTGTCGCTTCAAGACTGAAAGTTTCCAAAAGAGAAAGAGAACAATTAGTCCAAGAATTTTTAGAGAAACTCTTATGAATAGAATCACGCAACCTTTATAAACGCGAATTTCATTTTGTCATTATGAAACCGGACAACAATTCTCCGATACCGGGAATGGATTTGGATAACAAGTATTCTGCGAAAGTTCCGATTATGCCACAGAACACTTCTGAAGCGCAAAAGGAAATGGAGAAAACGAAGAAGGAACTTGAGAAACTTAAGAGTTGGATTGTTAAGAAATTTAAGTTCACGATGTCGTTGAGTGTGTTGCCGCCGCAGATGCTGAAGGTTTTTGTCGACGAGGAAGAGTTGCCGAAAGAGACTGAGAGCCACGTTCAGTTGTATATGATTGTGCCAGAAGAACAATTTAAAAAAATTCCGGAGATGAAGAAAGAAATTGTCGAGTACATGGACGCGAATCTTAAACAGAAGGCGTGGATTCAGATTAAGACGCCGGTTGACATTTGGGAGAACTGCCTTAATTCGAAGTTTGATTTGGTTTCGGCGGTTGGAATGTCGTATCCGATTTTTGACACAGGAATTCTTGGGGGACTGCGGGTTGCGGAGATTCATAAATCGCTGGTTCTTCAGAAGTTTGAAAAATACGTCGTGAGTTATGTTGTCGGCGGAAGTCTTGTTCGCGGGGAGATGGTTAAGACGTCGGATGTGGATGTTTTTGTTATTATTAATGATACAGATGTTAAGAGAATGCCGAGGCTGGAATTAAAAGAAAGATTGCGGAGTATGATTTATCAGTATATCTCTGAGGCGACGGCGCTGGCGGGTGTTGACAAAAATGTTCTCAATGTTCAGATTTATCTTCTTACAGAATTCTGGGAAGCTGTGAAAGACGCGCATCCGGTTATGTTTACGTTTATTCGCGACGGTGTTCCACTTTATGATAGAGGAACTTTTCTTCCATGGAAAGCGTTGTTGAAAATGGGAAAACTAAAACCTTCGCCAGAGGCGATTGATATGTTTATGAAGTCTGGAGAGAAAACTGTCGAGAGGTCTAAGTTTGCGTTGATGGATATTCTTGTTCGTGATATTTTCTGGGGAGTCAGCACACCGAGTCAGGCACTTCTGATGCTTCACGGAATTCCGCCTCCGACGCCAAAACATCTTGTTACAGAAATGAAAAAAGCTTTTTTAGAGAATGAGAAAATGCTCGAGAAAAAATACATAGACATTCTCGACCACATTGTCACGCTTTACAAATCTTACGAACATCAGACTTTGAAGGAAATAAGCGGAACTGAGATTGACAAACTTTTGAAAGACACAGAGGATTATTTGAAGCGACTTGAGGAACTGCGGAAACAGATTGAGAAACGGGCACAGGAAAAAACAGTTGAACAGATTTATACTGAGATGACAGACCTTTTGAAAATTGTTCTGAAGGGAAGTTCGCAGGCAGAGTTTGCGGAGAAGTTTGAGAAGACGCTTGTGAAAACTGGGAAATTTACAAAACAACATTTGGCGATTCTTAAGGATGTTATCGACGCTAAAAAGAATTTTAAGAAAAAGAAAATGAATTCACACAAAATTGACGAGGTTCGGAAGAACGCGGCGATTCTTATTAATGCGTTGATTGATTTTTCACAGAGATGCGACCTTGCGATTATGGAAAGGGGAAGGATGAGTCTTCGTTATAAGCAGGACGGGAAAGAGCAGATTGCCGAACTTCTGAATGCTGACGGAAAAAGTTTTCTGTTTAAAGGAACCGAGATAAAGAAAATTTCTGATAAGATTGGGAATTCAAATATGGAGGAGGTTTCGCAGGCGGTTGAGTCGCAGAAAGGAAAAGATAATGTTGAAGTTAAGCCGGGAGTGTTTGAAATTCTAAAAAAAGAGCTTGGCGAGTTTGAGATTGTTTTGTGATAATTTTTTAAACCCAGAATCAGTTTTCTTTTGATGAAATATTTGTTTGTTCTTGGGAGAAATCCAGAGCTATCGATTGCAGAAGTTAAGTCGTATCTTAGACGGTGCGGGATTTCGGCGGGAAGTTTTGCGAGGCGGGGAATTGGTTTTTTGGTTGAAACGGCGGAGCCGATTGAGGCTGACGCGATTAAGTTTCTCGGCGGGGTTTTGCGAATTGGAATTGTTCTTGGAGAATGCTCGGAGATTGATAAGCAGGAAATTTATTTTGGAACTGGGAATAAATTTAATTACGCGATTTGGGATTTTTCCGACGAGACTGGGGAGGTTCAGGAATATTTGAAGAACCGATTTAGAAATGAGAAACTTCGGGCGCGGGAAAAGATGTTGACGGGGCGGATGAATTTGCAGGACGGGAAGTTCGCGAATATTGTTGGAAGCCGTTTGATTGGAGAAGAGTTTTTTGTGTTTGGAAATTTTTTTGGGAGGATTGTGCAGAAGTGTGATTATGAGGAACTTGAAAATCGGGACATGGTGAAGCCGGTGCGGAGGGAAGAACTTGCGATTTCTCCTAGGCTGGCGAAGGTTATGATTAATTTTTCAGAAGTTAAATCCGGAGGGAAGCTTGCGGATTTTTTTTGCGGAATCGGCGTGATTTTGCAAGAAGCACTTTTGCAGGAATTGGAGGTAATTGGAATTGATACTGATGTGCGCGCAATTGCCGGAGCGAAAAAAAATCTTGAATGGTTTAAATTTCCGAAAGAAAAATATCAAATTATTAACGACGATTCGCGGAAGGTTCAGATTAAGGGCACGGATGTTATGGTTAGTGAGCCGGATTTGGGAGAGAAACTTCGGGTGACTATTGAAAGGAAGAAGAAAATTATTCTTCGGAAAACTTACACGCAAGAACGGGCGAAAGAGAGAATGCAGGAGTTTGAAAATCTTATGATTGATGTTCTTGGAAATGTGAAAAAGAAAATTTCCGGACGGATTGTTTTTACTGCGCCGTTTATAAAAAGTTCGGACAGGACGAAAGAGCGAATTGGGTGCAACATTGCGCGGATTTGCGAAAGGACGAAACTCAAACTCGCGAGCGGATTTCCTATTGCGGACTTTCGCGAGGGGCAAATTACAGGACGGCAGATTTTTGTTCTGGAAAGATAAGCTTTTTAAACTAATTTTATTGATAACTATTATGACAATCGGAAAAGTAATTCAGTTTCGCCGGGGGCGGAAGACGATTCACGAACGGCATTTTCTTATAGAGATTGAGGGTGTCGCGGATAAAGCTGGTGCTGAAAAGTTTGTTGGAAAATCTGTGGAATGGAAATCGCCGGCAGGAAAAGTTATCGTCGGTAAAATCGCAGCGCCACACGGAAGCAAAGGAATTGTTCGCGCGATTTTTGAAAAGGGTTTGCCGGGGCAGGCAGTTACAACGGGGGTTGAAATAAAGTAAATGGGGCTTAGAAAAGCAACAGCGTATTCAAAGAAAAAAGTTACGCCGAACACGCGGATAAGTAAGAAGAAAAGCAAGTCGTATGTGAAAGTTGTGCCGCCGCAGAAAATTGTTAAGTTCACGATGGGAAAAGAAGGGGCGTTTGAAAAAGGAAAAATTCCTTATGTTCTTACGGTTGTTACGAAAGAGAAAAAGCTTCAGATTCGCGACCACGCGCTTGAGGCGTGCCGGCAGTTTTTGAACAAGAAACTCGACAAAGAAACAGGCGGAGTTTTCATGCTTCGGGTTGTGCCGTTTCCGCATCACATTCAGCGGGAAAATAAAATGCTTACTGGGGCGGGAGCCGACCGTATGCAGACGGGAATGCAATTGTCTTTTGGGAAGTCGGCAGGGAAAGCGGCGATTTTAAAAAAAGGACAGAAAATTTTTGTTATCGCAGTGCCAACGAAAAAAAATCTTTCTTTTGCGCGAAAAATTATTCAACAGGTAAAGTCAAAACTTCCTGGGAAAATTAGTGTTCTTTACGAAGAAATTACAAAGTAATTGTTCTGACTTGGTGGTGACAACATAATAGAAAAGTTTATAAAGGTGGGAATTGTGGGATTACTATGGCAAACAACGAATCTGATGAGAGAAGGGCAAAATTAGAAGCAGCGTATGAAACTCAAAAAGCTGTATTTGACTCAGCACTGTCTCACTATCTTGTAGCAGACGGAGGAAGAAATGTTCAAAAATTTGGTTCTATAGGAAAGGAAGCCACATATGCTGATTTTCAAACTGCGCTAAATAATGATTCTAATATTGCAAGCTCATTCTTAAATGCAGATAACAAAGCAGGAGAACTTTATGGGGGTGCAGTTACTAGTTTGGAGGTTCTTCAGAGAGGCGCAGCATTTTATGCCACATCAGTTAAGGGGGTTACGGTAAGGGATGTTGTTTCTGGATTGGATGGAGTAGTTCCAGAGGGATTAGTAAGCGAGGAAATCGCAGGTCTGTTTATGGCAGAGTTAGAAGAACAAGACGAGGCTCTTTACAAAGCACTTCACCAGTCATTAGTCTCATATATAATTTCATCAGGAGTTGGAGATTCTATCCGTGAGCAGGGAGCTAAAGCAGTTCGTGGCGGACTTGAAGCACTTTTAGATAAAAGAAATAACCCTACTCCGGCAGTAGCAGCATAATTAACCTTCGATTATTTTTCTAACTAATTCAGCCATTGTTTTTATGAAGTCTTCTGTGCGTTCCTGCCACATATCTATTTCCACACCTTTCAAGTCGTGGACTTCTCCGTGCACAATGCTTTTGTGAAGAATCAGAAGGTCGCGATACCATGTTGCATATTTCATATCGAGTTTTCCCGGGTTGACGAAAGTTTCGCGAAGGTCTATTGGGATGTGTTCTGGCGAAGCTGGGGAAACCTGCGCGGCGATTAGTGCTGCGTGAGCAGAGTCGACCATTGCCCAATAAAGTCCGTCGATTGCTCCGAGTTCTGCAGATTTGCTTCTTGATAGATGCTGTGGGGCTCTTTGAAGACAATTATAAATTGCCTCTGGTGTTGAATGAATTTTTCCGGTTATTAAAAGATATTTAATTGGGTTAAAAAATCCTGCCATGTCTATTATTGCTTCGCCGTAACGAAGAATATTTATTAGAATAGGGTCGCCGCGGAGAAGGTCTTCCCACCACGTGCTTAGTTTGATTGTATTAATGTGGAGACTTTGGTTGTAAGGATTTGCGGTCATGATTTTGTCAAGTTCTTCGCGATACCACGCGATTAATTCCTGGTCCCATTTTATTGAAACATCGTCGATGATAATTATTATGTCTATGTCAGAACCCTTTGACGAAGTTTTTTTCGCGACAGAACCGAAGAGAATAATTGACTTAACGATTTTGTCGAATCTTTTGTAAACTTTTGTCGCGAAGTCAGTCGCAACTTCTGATTCGGTTTTAAGATTCAGCGTTGGAATATTCTTGAGGTTGATTTTATTTTTTTTAGAATGAGACTTCTGTCTGCTCTTCTTTGAGGAATTTTTCTTGTCCACCATCTTTATATTCTAATATATATTTTGCAGTATTTAAATGTTATCTGTAATTTTATTTCCTTGCGATTTTCCACAGAGAATTAAAATACTGTTTGAAGCTCTCTGCTATTTTTTCGTTTTTAATCATAAAGACAAAAGGCTTTTCTTCCCAAAGGAAGATATAAACATAATCACGGAATATGTCAATTGCGCTTGGGTTTATGTAACCTTCTGGCATATATTTAACTTCGGTGTATTTTTCTTTTTCTCTATCTTTTCCTGATGTTTTCTTGACAGAGTTATCCAAAAGAACTTTTAGCTTCTGCTTTTTCTGCTGACTTTTTAGATTCATATTTGTTAAGAACATTCTCAAAGATTCGTTGGAATATTGTTGTTCTGAAAAACCGAGCACATAAATTATTTCATTCTTTGGGCAGTCATCAATTATTTTTCTAAAAGCTGTTTTAAATCCTTCAAAACCCTCAAAAACCGCGGTTTTTGTTCCGAATTCCTTCTCTACTCTAAGTTTTTTTAGTTCGGGAATTATTGTCTCAATCTGCTTTTTCCTTTCTTCTTCTTTCTCTAAAAACTTTTCTGGAGCAGATGCATCAAAGTATTTTCCGCCTTTTTGAACAACATAAGTAACTAAACCTTTTGAGATTAGGGAATTTAAAGATTCATAAACTCTTGAATTTGCTATGCCGGTTTCCTTGATAATTGGTCCAGTTGTTATGTGCGAGTTCTTTAATAGAAACAAATAAATCGTTGCTTCATTCTTTGATAATCCTAAATCTATGAGTTTTTTTTCCATATAATGTAATGATCTTAACGCTATATAAATGTTTCTCCTTATAGGGAGGAATAAAGTATAAAAGAGTGTTTGTTATTACTTTCTCATGATAAACCAAGGAGAAAAAACAGCATGAAACTTTATGAAGGAATAAAGGAAATCGGAAAGCGATTGATCCTCCCTGTTGTTTTAGCGGTTGCTTTAGCCTCTGGGGGATGGGGATGCGGTAAGACGGATAGTGATAAGTCACTTCCGATTAGCCCTGAAAATAGAGAATCGTTCAGAGATTATAGAATTGAACATGATAATAAACACATGCTTGAGCAAAATTTATTGAAATTGGAAAAAGTTGACCAATATAATCGGGGCATGATTGGGGGGGTGGGAAAATTTAATGATGCACTTGAAGATAGAATCCTTGACCGTGAAGAACAAGTCGCAATCTATAGTTCCCTTAGGCAACCAGTCGTTATTCTTGATGAGCTAAAGAAAAATAATCTTGAAAGCGAATATCCTGAAATAAGGAATTCTGGATTGGTAAGGAATCTATATTCTCTTATTGATAAAAACTTGCATGGATTGGATTTAGGAACCTCGGAGTTAGAAATTGAATTGCGAAAGCAAGGTTATGATGTGAAGGTTGAAACAAACTTTTCGGACGAGGAATTTTGGATATATGGGCTTCCGAGTTTTGCACTTGCTTGTATGGGAATGGGACTTATTGCGGACATTGTTAAAAAACCAATAAAATCTCGGAACACCACAGATTGGGAAGTTTGATAGAGAAACTACTAAAATGAAAGAGAAATCCCTTACAGGAATCGTGGGGGTTGTCCTAGTAGCATGTGTCGGAGGATTCTTGGGAATAAGAAGGGGAAAGCCCAATGTCCCTGTACTAAGGTGGCTCCAGAACCAAGATATGTGGCGGAATTTGTAGACGAAGATAACAAGGGTAAATTTGATGGATATACTGTTTTGAGGATTACTAGGAATAAGGAAGAATATGTTACTCCGCATTATTGCTCCTGGCGTTCTCCAAAAGATCCAAGAAGAATTCACTTTCATACGCCTTTTGGGGGAACGATGCAAAGGGAATTTAGTGAAGACGAGTTGCGAAGCGTATACAAAAGTTTAGGGTACCTGAGGTAGATGAAATTAGATTTTTAGAAGGGAAGAGATAGTTAGCTCCGCTATTCCATCGGGCGACCGCTCATTCTGCTTCCTTGTCCGCCGCCAACTTGTCCGCCGAGGTCTGCGGGAAGTTGTGAAAATCCTGCGCCGAAAGTTTGAT